>CAZYUK010000111.1:0-5257 GCA_964650675.1 uncultured Candidatus Bathyarchaeia archaeon | reverse complement strand
GTATGTAGGCGTACTCCTCGTACTTCTTCTGATCCCTGTACAACTAGGCGACCCCGGAAGCCTTCAGATACCTATTCCGCGGGCTTATATTTCTTGATTATCCTCAGAATGCTACTAAGCGTGTCCTCTGAGACTATCCGCTGCCTGCCGAGGAAGGTCCTGATCTCTGGGATGCTTCCCGGCATCGAGTTCACGATCTGGACGGCGAGCGGCCTGTCGATCTCGCCCTTCTCCATCAGCTCCTTGACGAGCTTCTCGGCGTCCTCTGCGCTGATCTTGCTGAATTTGATGGTGTAGTCGAGTACCCTCCTCTGGAGCGGGTCGAGCTCCTCGGCCTTCGCCTCAAGTAGGCTCTTCGCCTCGGCTACCGTGATCTCTCTCTTCTCCAAGACCGACATCCCTCTAACCCTCCAGGTGCTTCCTCAGGTGCTCGGGGCGCGCCGTGAGCGTCTTCACCTTCTTCGGGTAGGGTATCTTGAGGATGTAGGCGTCGCCCCGCCTGGCGATGACCGTGGCGACATGCCCCTGGTACCTCTTGTGTGGCATTCCCCTGTGCACGGCTGGGTCGATGTTGATGATGACCTTGTCCCCCTCCTCGTATGTGGTGAGGAGCCTGCTCAGGGGCTGCTTGCCCCGCTCCCTCACCTTCTTCGTGAGGACTGATCTGCTCTTCCTCTGCGGTCCCTTGCTTTTCGGCATCTCCGGTCACTTACCCAAACTTGAAGGGCATACGCCTCATGCGTCGGCTACCTTTTAGTTGTTTGAGCATCTTCCTCATAGCATCGTACTGTTTAATAAGCTCTCTTATTTCGGACTCCTTCGTCCCGCTGCCCCTCGCGATCCTCTTTATCCTGCTAACGTTGATGATGTGGGGGTCCTCCTTCTCCTCGACGGTCATGCTCTGTATTATGACCTTCCACCTGTCGAGGCGCTCCTCGGCGTTCTCCAGCTCTGACTCCGGCAGCTGGTAGCTGAAGCCTGGGACCATGCTCAAGACCTTCTGTAACGGCCCCATCTTCCTCATCGCCTCGAACTGGTCGTACATGTCCTGGAGGTTGAACTTGCCACTGAGCATCTTGTAGACGTCCTTCTCGGACGGCTCAATCTCGGCCTCCTTTACCTTAGCGATGAGGCCGTTTATGTCCCCCATGCCGAGGAGGCGGCCTATGAAGCGGCTCGGCACGAACGGCTCTATGTCCTCGATCTTCTCGCCCGTGCCGATGAATTTGATCGGCGCCCCAGTGGCTGAGACCCCGCTGAGGGCCCCCCCTCCGCGGGCCGTGCCGTCGAGCTTGGAGACGATGATGCTGCCGACGTCGGTCGCCTCCTTGAAGGCCTGAGCCTGGACGGAAGCCTGCTGGCCTATCGTGCCGTCGAGGACCAGGACTATCTCCTGGGGCTTGACCGCCGCCGCTATCTGCCTCATCTCCTCAATGAGCCCCTTCTCCTCCTTGTGGCGGCCGCTGGTGTCGAGGATGACGACCTCGTACTCCTTGAAGCGGTTCACGCCACGTCTGGCGAGGGCGACGGGGTCCTTGGCTTCAGGCTCGCCGTAGAAGTCGACGTTTATCTGCTCCGCCAGCTGCTTGAGCTGGTCGTAGGCGCCCGGCCTGAAGGTGTCGCATGTCACCAGGCCTGTCCTTAGCCCACGCTTCTGGTAGTACCTGGCGAGCTTCGCGGCTGTGGTGGTCTTTCCGCTGCCCTGTATCCCGACGAGCATGAGGACGTTCTGCTTCCCAGGCTGGACCCTGATCTCCTGCTGCTTCTCCCCGACGAACCTCGTCAGCTCGTCGTAGACGACCTTGATCACGTGCTCGCGCCTGCTGATGCCGGGCGGCAGCTCCTCCTTGAGGGCGCGGCGCTCTATGTTCTGGCTCAGCTCCATGACGAGCTGGACGTTCACGTCCGCCTGTAGGAGGGCGCGCTGGAAGTCGCGGATCAGCTCCTTGACCAGAGCCTCGTCTACGACTGGGGCCCTGATCACCTTCCTCAGGGCGTCGTAGAGGCTTGAGCCGAGCTTCTCCAGGACCATTCGGGCGCGTCTCCGGTCTGTTCTTTACTTATTTCAGGGGCGGGCTTGTAAATGTTGTCTCATCTGGGCTTCCTCGGCACGAAAGCGACGGCCCTAACCGGCGAGCCGGTTCCTCCCCCTATCGGGAGGGGGAACGCCATGAGGTAGGCCCCCGTCGGCGGAACCCTGTCGAGGTTCGAGGCGTTCTCGAGGATGAGTATCCTTCGGGGCAGCAGCACCCTGTGGGCGTGCTCCTCGGGATCAGCGTCGGAGTCGATCGTGGGCGTGTCGCCACCCACGAGCTTGACGCCCTTCTCGGCCAGGTAGAGGGCCGCCTCCTCCGAGAGGCCCGGGTTGTTCCTCAGGTAAGGCTGCTTCTCCACCCCGCTGGGGACCCTCCAGTTCCTGGCCCAGCCGAAGTTGAAGAACACGATGTCTCCCTTCTTGATTGTCGTATGCTTCTTCTCCCACTCCTCGATCTCCCCGTGGCCGACGAACTCCCTCTCCCCCTTGTGCCTCATGTCGATGACGAGGAGGGGTCCCATCCAGCCCGTGAGTGGAACGTTCTCGACGGTGGGTGCCCCGACTCCTGCGAGGTGAAAGGGGGCGTCGACGTGGGTGCCTGCGTGCTCGAAGACGAGGACCATGTAGGTGTTGAATCCGTCGCCCCGCTCCTCGAGCTTCCATGGGACGTGGCCGTAGGGGACCTGAGGCCTCGGCATCCCGTCCTCTAGGACGTGGCTTAGGTCGACGGCCTCGTACCCCTCGAGAGACTCCTCCAGGGAACTCTTGACCATGGCTAGAAGCTGGTCCTGCGGGGGAAAATGTTGCCGGTCAGAGTAGGCCGACCTGCCTGAGCATCTCCCCGACCGCCTCGTCCGCCCCCGGCGTCAGGGGCAGGAGAGGCCCCCTCGGGAAGCCCGCGCCGTACCCCATCCTGTTCAGCGCCGCCTTGATCGCCGCGATCTGGGGGTTCTCGGCGACGAGCACCTTGTTGACGAAGCTCGCCGTCAGCTGCAGCCTCCCCGCCTCAGCGAGGTCGCCCCTCCTGAAGGCCCTGTAGAGGGATACGCATTGCCCGGCTATGACGTTCCCCACGGCGACTATGGCGCCCCTGCCACCGAGCGTCAGCGTCGGCAGGATCATGTCGGCCGCGCCGCTGAGGCAGCTGATCCTGTCGCCGCAGAGCCTCACCACCTCGGCCATCGTGCCGGGGTTGCCGCTGCTGTCCTTGATGCCTGCGAGGCCGCTGCACTCGGAGGCGATCCTGGCGACGACCCTCGGGCTTATAGAGTAGCCTGTGAACTTCGGGACGTTGTAGAGGATGACGGGGAGGTCTGTCGCGCCCAGGACCCTCGCGTAGTGCCTGAACAGCTCGTCGTCTGTGGGCTTGAAGAAGTAGGGGGTCGTGACGAGGGCTGCCTCCGCGCCGGCGTCTACAGCCTCCCTCGTCGTCTCCATCGTCTCCCAGGTGCTCATGGCGCCTGTGCCCGCGATGACCTGAGCCCTCCCATCTGCCCTCTCGACGATATACTCGATTATGCTTCTCTGCTCCCTCCTGCTCAGGTAGGGTCCCTCCCCTGTGCTCGCGTTCGCCACGATGCCGGAGATGCCTAAGCCGATCCAGAGGTCGATGAGCCTTCCGAGCGGCTCGTAGAGGATGTTGCCCTCCGCGTCGAAGGGGGTGACGTTCGGCACGTAGATGCCTTCGAGCCTCAAATCCGATCCTGATGAATAGGGGCGTCGGGGTTAAAAACTGGTTTGGGCGCCACCTTTTTAGTCGCCGGCGCGGAAGGGCTCACTGTCCATGGCTCGCCGAGGCGCCTATCCGGCTGGGGTCCCCTTCAGCGTCAATTACCCAGAGATGCCCCTGCACGGCTTCCTCGAGAACTCGGCGAGGAAGTTCCCGGGGAGGACGGCGACCATCTTCCTCGGCGCCAGGGCCTCATACGGCCAGCTCTGGGATCAGTCCATGAGGCTTGCGGGCAGCCTGCGCGGCCTCGGCGTGGGGAAGGGCGACAGGGTGGGGCTCCTGCTCCCGAACACGCCGCACTTCATAGTCGCGCTCAACGCCATCAGCGCCACTGGGGGCATCGTTGTGTCTGTGAGCCCCCTCAACCCGGCCCAGGAGATCGGCAGGGAGCTTGAGGAGACCGAGGTCTCCGTCCTCATCGCCCTGGACAGGCTGCTCGACAGGCTCCCTGAGGGGAGGCCGGGGAGGCTGGTGGTCGCGGAGGCGGCAGCCTACGCCCCGGCGCGCCTTCAGGTGGCGAGCAGGCTTCAGCCGAGGAGGGCGCCGAGCGGCGCGCTTGGCTTCGAGGAGCTTGTCAGGGCGGGGTCGCCCGATGAAATGCCTCAGATCGAGGCGAGGAAGGACGTCGCCGCAATCCTCTACACCTCGGGCACCACAGGGCAGCCGAAGGGCGTGATGCTCACCCACTACAACCTCGTGGCGAACACCCTTCAGAGCTACCACTGGCTCAGGGGCTGGGGTTACAGCCACAAGCCTCAGCCGGCGGGGTGGCCGGTCGTCCTCTGCGCGGTCCCCTTCTTCCACAGCTACGGGCTGAACGTCCTCGACGAGGCGGTCAGCTTCGGCTGCACCCTCGCCCTCGTGCCGGACCCGAAGCCTGAGGCGATAATGGCGGCCATCCAGGAGACGCGCGCCACCCACTTCCCTGCGATCCCCCGTTTCATACGGGAGGTCCTGGGGCACCCCGCCCTCGCCAAGCACAACCTCACGAGCCTGACGAGCTGCTCAGTCGGCGGCGCCTCGATAGAGCAAAAATACGTCGACGAGTTCGCCAAGGTGACCGGCGCCAGGCTCTACCTTGGTTATGGACTTACAGAGGCTGGGCCGAGCACCCATGGCACGCCAGTGGACGGGGAGCCGAACAGTGGGAGCGTCGGCCTCGCCTTCCCGGACACCGAGGCTAGGGTCGTCGACCTCCAGCTCGGCGAGGTCGAGGTACCAGCAGGCGGCGAGGGGGAGCTCATCATCCGCGGCCCGCAGGTGATGAAGGGCTACTGGAGGGAGCCCGAGGAGACCGCGAGGGTCCTCCGGGGCGGTTGGCTGCACACAGGCGACGTCGCCCGCGTCGACGAGGATGGGTACCTCTACATCGTCGGTAGGAAGCGTGACAGGATAGTCGCCGCCGGCCGCACCGTCTGGCCCGTCGAGGTCGAGGAGGCGCTTCTGCGCTTCCCAGGCGTCGAGGCCGCCGTCGCAATCGGGACACCCGACCC
>CAZYUK010000110.1:0-5306 GCA_964650675.1 uncultured Candidatus Bathyarchaeia archaeon | reverse complement strand
GGCAAGAAGGTTGTAATCACCGACGACAGCATAGTCAGGGGCACCGTGAGCGAGTCGGTGGCAAAGAACCTGCGGATAGCCGGGGCCACCGAGGTCGAGTACCTTGTGAGCTACGCCCCGATATTCCACGCCTGCTTCTCGGACCCCGCCGACAAGCCCCTGGCGGCCGCGCCCTACGAGGGCCTCAGCCTTGAGGAGATAGGGGACAGGGTGGCCGAGAAGCTCCCCTCGATAGACAAGGTCAGGTACAACTCCCCGGAGAACGTCGTGGCCTCCATCGGGCTGCCCCGCTCGAGCATCTGCACGATGTGCATCACCGGCCTGAACCCCTTCGAGGACAAATAGGCTAGAGCTTGTATGTCTCGCCCAAGACGGGCTGCACGACGTTCCCGTGGATCTCGTTGAACATCGACGGGTTCTCCGTGTGCACGGGGAACAGCCTCGCCGGCCTGATCATTCGTATGGCCTCCCCGAGCTCCTGCCTGCCTATGTGGCCTGAGGCGTGCAGCTGGTGGTATCTCAGGCCGAAGTGGCTGAGCCAGTTCTGGAGCACCTGCCCCTCGATGTCCTCCTCGCCGAACGGCTCGCTCATGCTGTAGATGAAGTGGCTCCCCGCCTCGGGGCGGATGTCGATGAGCTCGGTGAAGCTGGAGAAGTCGAGGTTGACGATGAACTCGCCCGGCCTCCCGCGCAGATCCTCGGACGTGACCATCCTGCCCATGAAGGGGCGCTCCCACACGTAGTAGTCCCTGTCATCGTAGCCGCCACCTTTCTTCCTCTTGAAGTAGACGGAGACGAGGTCGTCTGTGGCCGGGTCCGGGAGGTCGAGGTGCTCGTCCTCGACCAGCCTCGACAGGAGGTAGGCGGTCCTCGTGTTCACCACCATGCTCCTCCCGCAGCTCTCGGCGGCCGAGTGGAATGTCCTGAGCCTGTCCATGTCCCGTGGGCCGTGTGTGTAGAGGATCGACTTACCCTCGCGGTTAGCCTCGGCGCATACCTCCTTCACGCCCTGAAGGACCTGCGCCTCAGAGAGGTTCCTCCTCCTGCTCTTCACCTCCATCCTCGTCCCCTCGGTTATCATGGCGGCCGGCTCGACGTACGCGGCAGCCTCGAAGAACTCCTCCGTCATCTGGCGTCTCGGACCATGGACGCGTAGGTCGCCAGTGTAGACCACGCTCCCCTCCGAGGTGTGGATGATGTATCCGTAGGCGGCTGGGATGCTGTGGTCGACGTGGATGGGCTCGAACTCCGTGTCGTCCAGCCTTATCCTGTGGCCGGTCCTGAAGGTCTTGTAGGGGTGCTCCCCGTATCGCGTCGGGCTCGTCTCCTCCATCGCCTTGACGAAGAGCCTCGTCCCCGCGCCGAGGTAGACCGGTATCGTCGGGTCGACGAAGCACAGGTGGTTGACGTGGTCGAAGTGGGCGTGGCTGAGGAAGACCCCGTCGAAGGCCGGCTCCTCGTAGCATAGGCTGGAACCCTCGAGCATCTCCCTCGAATAGAGTCCCTTCAACCTAGGCACGAGGTCGAACTCGAGGTAGTCGCCTAGGCCGTTCACGCCCCTCGGCTTCAGCCAGTCCGTGTAGTACTCCGAGCCCAGTGAGAAGCTCTGCCCGAAGTCGAGCCAGACACGGATATCCCCATCCTCGAGCAGGATCTTGTTGCCGCCGATCTCGCCGACGCCGCCGTAGAAGCTGAGGGAAACCATCTCGCCTGCCGAATAATGAGCCCCCGCGGATATAAGAGGCTTCGAGCAGGGTCCCGAAGTATTTAACCCGGCGAGCCCAGTGAGAGGATAGCGGTGGCAGGCTTGAAGGCGGTAGCCGTCGTGGGTTTCAAGGACGCCGGGAAGACGCGCGTGGTCGAGGCGCTCGTCTCCGAACTGACGCGGAGGGGGAGGAGCGTCGCGACCCTCAAGCACACAGCAGAGTCCGCCTCGCACGACACGCCTGGGAAGGACACGTGGAGGCACATGGAGGCGGGCGCGGAGGCCTCCGCGATCGTCTCAGACTCGGGCGCGGCCTTCTTCATGAGGAGGGGGGTCGCCCTGCAGGAGGCCGTTACGCTCCTCGGCTCGCACGATTACCTCGTCATGGAGGGGTTCAAATCGGAGAACTATGTCCCACGCATCATCGTGCCCAGGAAGCCCTCGGAGATCGCCGAGCTTTCGAATGGCTTGGAGGTCGCGATCGTAGATGTCGAAGGTGCCCTCAAGAGGCACGCCGGTGTGAGAGTTTATACCCTGGATCAGGTTGGTGGCCTCGCAGACACGGTCGAGGAGAAGGCCTTCCCGCTCCTCGCCGGCTTGAACTGCCACGGCTGCGGGTACGACGACTGCCCGAGCCTGGCCAAGGCAATCCTGGCAGGGGAGGCCAAGGCTGAGGGCTGTGTGAGTTACTCCACGGCCGGGGTCAGGATGATCATCGACGGGAAGGCCGTGCCCCTGAACCCCTTCGCTCAGCTCGTCACCAAGAACGTCGTCCTCGGCCTGGTCGGCTCCCTCAAGGGCGTCGAACCGCCGAGGAGGGTGGAGGTCGCGATCGATGTCGAAGACTGAGAGCCTGAAGATCTGTGTGGACAGCAACGAGGCCTCGGCCCGCAGGGACATCCTGAACTACCTCCGCCTCTCAGGCTTCGAGGTCGAGGTCCAGAGGCTTCCGGTCTGCGACTACGTCATCTCGGACAGGTGCGGCGTCGAGAGGAAGGACGCTGGCGACTTCCTCGGAAGCGTCAGGGACGGCCGCCTCTTCAGCCAGGCCAAGGACATGGCCTCCGCCTACGAGAGGCCGATACTCATCCTCGAGGGGAGGCTCGCCCAGGCGTTCAGGAGGAGCAGGATGAAGCCCGCCTCGATCTACGGCGCTCTCTCCAGTATCGCACTCGACTTCGGCTTCTCCATCATCCCCGCCGAGGACCCTGACGCGAGCGCCGTGCTCTTGCACCGCCTCGCATACAGGGAGCAGACCGAGGAGAAGCGCGTCGTCCAGATCAGGAAGGTGGACAGGAGGATGCCGGCACACGAGCAGCAGATGTTTCTCCTCACAGGATTCCCCCAGATAGGGGCGACGCTCGCACAGGACCTCTTAACCTGCTTCGATACACCGTACAGGGTGATAGAAGAGCTGGCGGGGGCCGAGATCAGTGTGTCAACAAGCGGGAAGACGAGGCGACTCAGCGGCCCGCTAACTGAGGTGAAGGGTGTGGGGCCCGTCATCGTCGAGAACGCCCAGCGGCTCCTCAAGGGGTCTTTCAACGCCAACTGGATGGCCTACGAGGAGTCTGCATCCTGCTAAGCCACCTGATTTGCCCCATCCTGCTCAGCACGCAGTGTCAGCATGAGGACTATGTTGAATAGGTTCAACACGGCGCATAGGTAGAAGATGTTTATGGCCGCGATGCTCTCGTAGAGGAGCATGAAGGCTATCGGCCCCGTGAAGCCGCCGAGGTCCTGGAACGTCCTAAACATGCCGACGACGCCTCCCCTGATGTTCGGCGGGGAGAGGTCTGTGAGGAGTGCTATCAGGGTCGTCAGCCCGAATCCCTCTCCTATCCCTTGAAGGAGTGCGATGACAAGCATCGCTCCGAAATCGCTCGTTAAGGTGAAGGCGTAAAAGGCTGAAGCCGAGATCACATAACCCACTATGAGGATGGGTCTTCTTCCCACCCTATCTGAGAGGATGCCCGCGAATATGATCGACGCCGCCTGGCCGGCTATCCTTGCGCTGAGTATTAATCCTATCACCTCGATGGAGAAGAGTAGGTCCTCGTTCAGGAAGAGCTGGAAGATGGTCTGGAAGACACCTTGAGTAATGAACATTCTGAGGAAGTTGCTCAGGCACACAACGACTATGCCCCAGTTGGTTAAGCTGCGGAAAACCTCTCGGAGGGGGACTCGGCTTCTGACCGAGCCCCTCGTCTCGGTCTCCTTCACGCTGCTGGACCTCCAGGCTATCATGAGGGATACGAGGGTCAGCATCAGTGTGAAGTAGAAGACCTGGCTGAATGACATGTACAACGTGAGGAATGCGCCGATCGGGGCTCCCATGAAGCTGCCGACGAACTCGAGCCCCTGGAAGAATCCGAGCGCCCGCCCTCTCACGTTCACGGGCAGGATGTCCATGAGTAGGGCCGTGTTGTTCATGAAGTAGAAGGCGGTCCCCAAGCCCCAGATCGCCCTGCCGAGTATCAGCATGTAGATGTTCGTCGCAAACGCGCAGAGTATAGGACCGAAGGAGCTGAAGCCTATGCCGAAGATGAGGAGTCTCCTCCTACCTATTCGGTCAGACAGCATTCCCGCGGGGAGCTCCAGGAAGATGCGTGAAAGGAACCAGGCGGAGATTACCATCCCAACGAGCACGCCTGAGGGGTCGAGGTCCTGAGCCATGATCGGGAGGAAGGAGCCCGGGAGGCTCATCCCCATCATAAGCGCGAAGCCGACGAACATCAGCTCATAGTAGACGGAGGGCAGCGACTTTGGGGTGAGTAGATCCATTAGCCTGCCTCCGACACCCAAACGATGCCACCACGAATCCCCTCAAAAGCCATCAACACGCTATATTAACTATTCTCAAGGGTTGGGATGGCGGCTGAAGAAACCCTTTAATGCGCAACCCAAGCCCCTTCTCTTGAAGCGGGCCCGTAGCCCAGCGGATAAGGCGTCGGCCTCCGGAGCCGGAGAGCGTGGGTTCGAATCCCACCGGGCCCGCCAGAGAAGTGATGGAAGTGTCGAACCCCCTCGTGCAGCTGAGGAAGGAGTGCGAAGGCGCCCTGAGGAAGGCCGTGAAGTCCGCATTCCCCGGCGTCGAGCCCCCGGAGATCAGGTTCAGCCAGCCCCCGAGCCCCGAGATGGGGGAGGTATCATCAACGATATCTTTCCAGATGGCGAGGCAGGTCGGGAGGAGCCCGAAGGAGATCGCCGAGAAGATCACAGAGAAGCTAAAGCCGTCAAGGCTGATCGCCTCGGCCGGGGCGGTGAACGGCTACGTGAACTTCCACGTGAACCTGGGCGGCTACACGAGGCTCGTGCTTGAGGCCGCATCCGGGGACGATGAGTACGGCTTCGTGAAGACCGATGGGCCGGAGAGGCTGATGGTTGAGCACACGAGCGCCAACCCGATCCACCCGATCACCATAGGCACCGCGAGGAACGCCATACTAGGAGCCTGCCTCGCCGAGCTCCTCAGGAGGAGGGGGCACGACGTCACCGTTCACTTCCTGGTCAACGACATGGGGCGACAGGTCGCGCTGGCGACATATGGATGGAGGCTCCTGGGCATGCCCGACCCGGACATAAGGGGGGAGCTATTCGT
>CAZYUK010000109.1:0-5307 GCA_964650675.1 uncultured Candidatus Bathyarchaeia archaeon | reverse complement strand
TCTCAGCGCCCCGCCTCAGTATCTCCTCGACGCCGCAGCTCTGGATTATGCTCTTGACCGTCGGCCCCTGCCCCCAGAAGAGGTCGCCCTGCCCGACGAAGTTCTTCAGCCTGAAGTCGAGGGGGTCTACGCCGAGCTCGTCGGCTAGCTCGTCCATCATCGACTCCACCATCCATGTGACCTGGGGGTTGCCGTAGCCCCTGAAGGCGCAGCTGGGCGTCTTGTTCGTGTAGACCGCCCTGCTCACGTAGCTCTTCGCCTTGAGCTTGTACAGGCTCACCCACCAGCCGGCCATGCATCCCAGGAGCGGGTAGGCCTGTATCTGGTGGGCGCCTATGTCGAGCCAGGCCTCCATCCTGCCCGCGACCAGCGTGCCGTCCCTCTTCGCCCCCAGCTTGAGCTTGAACAGCATCGAGTAGCTACAGTGATCGTGCATGTCCTCCTCCCTGGTGAGGTGGAGCTTCACGGGCCTCCCCGTCTTCAGGGCCATCGCGACCGCTATCGGCGTCACCGTGTTCACCTGGATGCTGGAGCCGAAGCTCCCGCCCAGCGGCACCTTCATCACCCTGATCTTCCCCATCGGGAGGCCGAATATCTCATGGAGCAGTATCCTTGTGTTGTGCAGGGTCTGCGTGGTGCTCCACAAGGTGACGCCGCCGTCGTACTCCGGGCGGACGACGACGGCCTTCGTCTCGAGCTGCGTGTGGTACCGGCGGTTCGTCCTGTAGGTCCGCTCCAGGATCACATCCGACTCCCTGAAGCCTGCCTCCACATCCCCCTCGGCGATGTCTAGGGTGCAGGCTATGTTCCCCTCCACCTTGAGCGGCTCGTCCTTCAGCAGGATGTCGTCGTGGAGCTGGACCGAGCCGGGCTTGTGTGCCTCTGAGGCTTCAAGGTAGGCCGGAAGCGGCTCGTATTCGACCTTGATCGACTCCAGGGCCACTTGCGCCTCCTCCTCCGAGTCGGCGGCGACTGCCCCGATCGCCTCGCCCACGTAGAGAGGCCTCCTGGCGAGCACCCTCCAGTCCTTGTAGGTCGCCTCGGGCGTGCTGACCAGGCGCGGGCAGAACCTGACGTCTGGGACATCGTCCGGGACGAGGACCTTGGCGTCGAGCCTGAGCGCCTCTGAGGCATCTATGTTCTTCACCCTCGCATGGGGCTGCGTGGACCTGAGTACCCTGACGTGGAGCATGTCGGGGAGGCTGAGGTCCGAGGCGAACCTCTCCAGGCCGGTGACCTTGCCAAAGCCGTCCTTACGGACGGTGTCCCTTCCCAACACGGCGAAGTGGCTTTGACTGGACATCAAGAGGGATTCGGTGTTGGCAGTTAAAAGCCTTGACCAGAACCGTGTACACACATGGAGACCCCTTGTTAATAAATTACATAAATAGATTAATAATAATTAATAATAAAGGGCTTTTTCTTAGAATCACGTTAATAAACATGCGCTCTGTAGGTTCGAGGAGTCAAGGTGCCAATTTAATGAGCTCAGACGACGAGCAGTACAAGCAAGGCAGGGAACATAAGGATCCCAGCTGGGTGCCACTCGTCGCCTCCGGTGCCCTCATCGCGGCGGCCCTCATCGTTGAGTACGCGACGGAGATCCCCCTCGTCGCGGACGCAATGCTTCTGGTTGCGATGCTCGTCTCCGGCTACGGCGTCGCCCTGACTGGCCTCAGGGCTCTTCTAGGGGGAGGGATTACCATCGACCTCCTCATCACGGTCGCGGCCGTCGGGGCCACGGCGATAGGCCACCTCGAGGAGGGCGCCTCAGTCATCTTCCTCTTCAGCCTCGCCGAGAGGCTCGAGGAATACGCAGCGGACAGGGCGAGGCACGGCATCGAGGCTCTGATGGACCTCCGTCCGGACGTGGCGGTCGTGAGGAGGGGCGGCGGGGAGGTCGTGGTGCCTGTCGGGGACGTCGTGCCAGGGGAGGTCTTCGTCCTGAGGCCGGGGGGAAGGGTGCCCCTGGATGGCGTCATCATAGAGGGTTCCTCAAGCCTCGACCAGGCGGCGATAACAGGCGAATCCGTGCCCGTGCCGAGGGGGCCTGGCGAGGAGGTGTATGCAGGCACGATGAATGTCGACGGCTTCATCGCCGTCGAGGTGAGGAGGATGGCGGGTGAGACGATGCTCGCGAGGATCCAGCGACTCGTCGAGGAGGCGGAAGAGGGCAGGTCCCCCACCGAGGCGTTCGTGGACAGGTTCTCGCAGTGGTACACGCCCTCGGTGATCCTGCTGGCGCTCCTCGTGGCCGCGGTTCCGCCGCTTGTCCTCGGGGAGCCCATGGACCTGTGGGTGTACAGGGCGCTTGTCATGCTGGTGGTCGCCTGCCCGTGCGCCCTCGCGATCTCGACGCCTGTGGCGATGGTCTCGGCGATCTCCAGCGCGAGCAGGAACGGCGTCCTCGTAAAGGGGGGCGCATACATCGAGGGGATGAGCAGGGCCGCCACCTTCGCCTTCGACAAGACGGGCACGCTGACCGAGGGGAGGCTCGAGGTCGTCGATGTCCGGGGCGACGATCCGGGGGAGGTGCTCCGCTGCGCCGCTTCTCTCGAATCCAAATCGGAGCACCCGATAGCCCAGGCCATCCTGGAGAAGGCGAGGAGCGAGGGGGTCGACGTCCCTGAGGCGGAGGGCTTCAAGACCTACCTGGGCAGGGGCGTCACGGCGACACTCGAGGGGAAGAACTACTGCGTCGGGAACCCGAGGCTCTTCACCGAGCTCGGCATAGTGAACGGAGGGGCGGAGGCGAACGGGAACACCGTCATCCTCGTCTCAGAGGAGAACAAGGTGGTGGGCTCGTTGACCCTGGCCGACAGGCTGAAGAGCGGCGTCGGCGCAGTCGTCTCGGAGCTCAGGCGACGGGGCGCCAGGGTGGAGATGCTCACAGGCGACAACGAGTCCACGGCGGCCGCGGTCGCGGAGAAGCTCGGCGTCGACGGCTACAGGGCGGCCCTCCTGCCCGAGGAGAAGGTGGAGGCTGTGAGGTCCCTCAGGGACCTGGGCCCCGTGGTGATGGTCGGAGACGGCGTGAACGACGCCCCCGCCCTGGCGGCGGCCGACGTCGGCGTCGCCATGGGGGCTATGGGCAGCGACGTCGCGCTAGAGACTGCCGACATCGCCCTCATGAGGGACGACCTGTCCAAGGTGCCCTACGTCCTGGACCTGAGCAGGGCGACGATGAGGAGGATAAGGGAGAACATCACCCTCTCCCTCGCGGTGAAGCTCGGCATAGCTGCCCTAGCCCTCCTCGGCCTCGTCAGCCTGTGGGCCGCAGTAGCCGTCGGCGACATGGGGATCAGCCTCGCCGTGATCGTGAACTCGATGAGGCTGAGCTGGGTCAAGGCCGGGGTGCTGGAGAGCGGCTGAGCGGCAGCGCCTCAGGAAAGGATAAAAGAGGACATTTCTCTATGAATGGGACGGGTGCCCGGCTTGGACGACGAGCTTGAGCGGATCAAGCAGCGGAGGCTGAGAGAGATGCAGAGGAAGATGCTCCTCCAGCGGTCCAAGGAGGCCGAGCCCAAGAAGGAGGCTGCACGTGAGCCGTCCAACGCCGAGGTCCTGGACACTGTCTTCCAGGGGAGGGCCTGGGAGGTCTACAACGCGGCTAAGGGCCAGTTCCCTCAGGTCATGCCAGAGGTGGAGAAGATACTCGTAGACGCCATCAAGGCGGGGAAGGTGAACCAGAAGATAGACGGGGAGAGCCTCATAGGGTTCTTCCGCCAGATAGGACTCAACGTGAGGCTCAACACACAGATCATGTTCGCTGAGCACGGCGAGCTGAAGACGCTGGAGCAGAAGCTGAAGAGCGAGGAATAGATACATATCCCAATATGGTCACCTCACATCGCTCCTAACCGCTTCCTTTCAGCTCTGCACCTCGAGGAACTCCGGCTGATATTTCACCAATCCTCCGACGCCCCTCAAGGCCCTGCGACGCAGCTCAATCACCCTGAACGCCTCATCCGCGTTGTACTCGTTCCTCAGACCGTATCCGCTGGCGGGCTGAAAACCGAATCGAGCGTAGAATCGGGGCTCGCCCAGCACTACGCAGAAGTCGAAGCCCATTCGGCGGCAGACCTTGAGGCCTTCGAGCACCAGCTCAGAGCCTACACCACGCCCTTGGAACACGGGGAGGACCCCGACTGGCGCCAGACCAATACCTTGCAGACCTGCTGAATCCGGCACGAGGTCCACACGCGAGAACATGATGTGGCCTATAACCCGGCCTCCCGATGTCGCCACCAATGAGATCGTTGCCTTGCCTGCCCGCCGCAGCAGGTCCACGAGCCTCGCCTCGGCGGCGCTTGGCCTGAACGCCTGCAGGTGTACTTGGTGTACGGCCTCCGAATCGGCGGGGTTTTCGGGTCGAATCCGAGTCGTGGCATCATCTTCTCCGTATAAGCGCCTGTTAATGATCATCGTGGACTAGAATAGTCTTACGTTATGCATGTGTCGCAGTTGCAATTCCAGGGGCATCGACCCCTCACAGGAGCTCCACGCTCGAAGCCTTGAAGCTAAGGTAGACTTCGGAGCCGACGTTCAGCCCCATCTCAACCAGGCTCTTCCTGGTTATCTGGACGGTGAAGCTCTTCCCGGCGTCGATCCTCAGCCTCACAACGGAGCCGAGGTCCTCCACCGCGGTCACCCTCCCCAGGAACTCATTCCTGGCGCTGGTCTCGACGAACTGCCTGGACAGAATGATGTCCTCTGGCCCGATGTGGACGTTCACCCTGCCCTCCTCCTGGAAGGCCGCCCTGATGACTAGGTCTCCGCCGACGTCGATTTGGGCGACGCCATCGACGACCTTAGAGAAGCCTGTGAAGACGTTGTCGGCGAAGACCGGCGCGGCGAAGAGGGTCTTCGTCTCGGCGTCGCCCACCACCCTGCCGTCCTCGAGGTAGATCGTCCTGCCCGCCAGCCTCTTCACCTGCGCGTAGTCGTGGGTCGAGACGACGACGAGGCGCCTCTCCGCCTCCTCGAGGATTATCTCCGAGAGTATGCTGGCGTTCGTCGGGTCGAGGTTCGACGTGGGTTCATCTAGTAGAAGGGCCTCGGGGTCGAGCATCATCGCCCTCGCCATGGCGACCCTCTGCTGCTCGCCGCCGGAGAGCTCCCTGGCGTCCCGCTTATCGAAGCCCTTCAGCCGCACCTTCTCGAGGGCATCGGCCGCCCTCCTCGCGATCTCGTCTGCGGGTACCTCCCTCAGCTTCAGGCCGTAGGAGATGTTGCTGTAGACGTCGCCACGGAGGAAGAGGGGCGTCTGGAAGAGCATAGTCGCCCTACGCCTGAGCCGGGCGGCGT
>CAZYUK010000108.1:0-5316 GCA_964650675.1 uncultured Candidatus Bathyarchaeia archaeon | reverse complement strand
GTTCAAGCCGCTTAAGCCAGCTGAAGTCGTCTTGGTCGGAACCACGGAGCACTATGGGAAGACTACTGTTGCCCTCGACGACATCGTTAAGGTCAAGGCCATTGTGAGGCCGCCGAACGTACAGCCCCCGGGCACGGACTGGCGCGTCGAGTACCGCGACTCGGGCGTCGTGATGTCGAAGCCCATCACCGAAGAGTGCGGCCTGGAGCTTGAGAAGCTGGGCGTCCATGTTGAACGCATCGAGGTCGCGAAGCCGACTCCACCGCCACCAGTTGGCCCGAGCGCAAAGGTTGTTGCTCCCACCAATACAGCACCTTCCAGCTCCGAAGTCAAGCCCGTGAAACCCAAGGAAATCGACCTCGACAGAGTCAGCAAGAACTGCCCGCTATGCGGCGGTCCTATGAGCGCCTCCGCATACGAACGCCTCGAGAAGAGGTTCGGAGACGTGAAGGAGGCCATCGGGGGACTATTCAAGTGAGCGTCACCCTGGAGGGAGAGGGCGACGAGACAAGGGCCTACATCCAGTTCGTCTCGGTAAGGCAGAACACACCCGCCGTCATTCATCCAAATTACGGGATGATGAACATTCGGGAGGACCATCGGCCATGACGCTCCACGAGGACTTGAGAGTCACGTTCGGGGATACGGTGGCCGTCGTCCTGGACATAGCTCAGGACGGCAAGTACGCGAAGATACGGTATGGCGACACGGTGCGGTGGGTTCTCAGCAGCCTTCTACAGCCGTTCAGCGAGAAGAATGGCAAGGAGGAAACGAAAGAGTCTCTCCTCCCTGCTCCAAGGTACGTCAGTCGTCAAAGAGGGTGAAGGCCGTGCCTAACCTTAACCCAAAGGCCCAGAGTCTGGAGAAAGTGGCCGTCCTCGAAGATGTGGATCTCTCGATGGCGGTGCCGATTGTCAAGCATGGTGGGCGTTTCTACCTATCCGTGAGGGGTAGGGACCTAGAGTTCTGGGATCTCCGGCCTGGTGACATCGTCCTCATGAAGCTGACAAAGGTGAGGAGGCTACCGAGGCCCATCTTCCAAGGAGAGGCTGAGGGGACTTGAAATTCAGTTTCAGCCGAGACTTCATGATCGACACGAGCGAGGAGCCGTGGAGGAGCGAAGGCCTCAGAACGGGCGTCTACGCCAACCCCGGAGCCGGCAAGAGCTACACGGTCGCCCTCCTCGTCGAGCAGTGGCTCGACCAAGGCGGAACCGTCGTGGTCTTCGAGCCGAGGGCCGAGTGGCACACCCTGAGGCAGCACTATCCGATCCAAGTCGTCGGAGGGCCTTTCCTGCAGGATGTCCCCCTCGTCGCCTCTGAGTCCGCCTTATACGCTAGGGTCGTGGTTGAGCAGGGCGTCAGCCTCGTCTTCTACACAGGCGACATCGAGGACGAGGAGAAGCTGGTCGAGTTCACCACGAAGTTCATCCAGCAGGTGCTGAGGCTGCAGGAGAAGCATCACCGCCCCCTACTCCTAGTCGTCGAGGAGGCGCAGGAATTCTCGCCTCGTAGCGCTCAGGGCCACATCGCACCGCCCTGGGTCTACAGCCGCATGACAAAGGCCTTCAAGGACTGCTTCACTCAGGGCCGGAAGCTCAACATTTGCCCAGTCGCCATATCGCAGCGGCCCCAAGAGGTCAACTTCACGATCCGGCAACTCGCTAACCTAGTCTGGTTCGGCGGCTTCAGCGCCCAGGATGTGGGATATCTGGACAAGGAGGTGTTCGCCCACTTCCGCAAGAATGGGGTCGACGTGAAGGCCCAAGACCTCCTTGGAGTCGGCCGTGGTGAGTGGCTCGTCATAGTCGGCAAGCGGACGCATAAGGTGAAGGTGACGGAGAAGCGAAAGACCCCCCACGGGGCCGACACCCCGACCCTCGACTACGTTCAGCCCGTCGGAGAGGAGGTCCAGAGAGCTGTCTCGGCGCTCGGCGAGCAGCTGAAGGCGATGCTTGAGAAGAGAGCGGTGGAGGAGTCAGAGCTTGAAAAGTCCAAGCATCGGGTTAGAGACTTGGAGAAGGAGGTCGAGGATCTCCAAGGAAAGATTAAGCTGGGGAGGGATCTCAGAACTCTGCTTCAACCCCAGAACGGCACCGACCATCTGAAGGAGCTAGAGGAGCTTCAGTCTACGATAAAAGGGTTCAAGGCGGAAGCCGATGCGAAGGGTCGGCAGGTCAATGAACTTTCCGAGACTCTGAAATCCGTCAAGGCGGAGCTGAACCTTGCCCAGGAACTGCTCAAGGCCTACACTGGCCTCGACCAAGCCGTACGGGCCCTCGTGGAGAGCAACATAGAACTCCTGCTCCCGAAACACCTACCCAACTCAGGGGAGTCGCCTCAACCTCTTTCAGACGACGGGAAACTCGTCGTCGAGAGGACCCTCAGCGATATGGATGTCGTGGTCCACAGGGAACATGTGACGCCGGACGAGTCGACCCTCAGAGGCCAGCTGGCCATACTAATGGCTGAGGGAGAGCTGGACAAGGCCCTTTCGATGCGCAGCATCGCGGAGAGGCTGAGGGACCTCGGCTTCTCAGCTCCGGGCAAGGGCCTTCAGGAGGAGCTGGCGTGGTACGTGAAGAACCGGATCCTCGAGAAGCGTTCCGACGGCTACTACAAGGTCAGGGACAAAGACCGAATAGTCGTAAGGGAGGCCCCGTAGACGTCCGCCATGAAAAAGGACATTATGATGTCTGGGAAGTCATGACGTACCTTGAGCGAGAGAGCGAGAGAGAACAAGACTCGGACTCGACTGAAAGATCCTCAGAAGCGTTACTGGATCTACATGTACCTCGTCGAGCGGGATGGGCCGAACTGCCTTCTCTGCGGCGTCTCCCACCGCGAAAAGGAACTCGTAATCGACCACGCTGACGGGAACCCCGAGAACTGGGCAGCCGAGAACCTGCGCCTCCTCTGCAAAAGCTGCAACGAGAAGGAGCGGTGGCGCCAGATAAGGGAGGCCATGCAGCGCGCCCATGGCGTCATAGCGGCCACCAGTCCTGTGAGAGAGAGTGAGCGAGCGCGTTTGGCGAGGGTGGATGGTGAGAGGGGTAGTAACTTGGTCGCGCAGCAGGATGGGAGTGTTGAGTTGAGGTTGAATCGGGAGAAGGAGCCTTGGTATCGTGGTTGGTTGATGGGTCGTCTTCTCGTTGAGGGTTCTGTTAGTGTGGATGAGGCGTTGCATGCTGGTGCTGAGAAGGTGGGTGTGTCACCGTTGACGGCTCGTAGGTATTTGAAGAAGTTGACGAGCGTTGAGGGGCCTCTCATAGTGGTGGACTGTGGGCCTGCTGGGAGCCAGGTGAGGGTCAAGCCCGAGTATTGGGAGCGTCTCGCGCCTGCGAAGGAGAGTGGCGGGACACTACGCCCTTAAGAGGAGTGCCGAATAGAATGAGTCAGAATTGGACCGCAGTAACGGGGGCAGCGTTACCGCGGTTTGTCGTGGATGGCGCGAAGCTGACGCACCAGTTCCACATGAGAAATGTGGATGGTGCAGAAGAAGTTGAGCAGGAGTAAGGGTGGACGGCCCCTGAAAAGTTTGGTCACTCTTCACTATCTCTTAGAACACGATCCTCTAACTCCGAACAAAGTGCTTGCTGAGAAGCTGGGAGTTAAGGTCGAGACCCTCTACACCTACAAGGGGAGGCTTCAGAGGAATTTTATCGATATCGACAAAATCTGCCCGGAGTGTTTTGAGGAGAGCATAGTCCGCGACGAGGAGTCGGGGGAGAGCGTCTGCCGACGCTGCGGCCTCGTGGTCGGCGAGTACCTTGAGCAGTTCTCCAGCGACCTGCCATTCGACACTACATACGCGTTGACGAATCACTTGGCGTTCGGGAAGAGTCTCGGCGGCACGCTTCCAAGCAAGAGGCTGTATGAGGTCTTGGCGAAAGCTCCGGAGGGGATGAAGGACCTCCCGGTCAGGAGCACCCAGATCAGGGTCATCAGCAGTGCCCTGGAGCCGCCGGTCGTCAAGGCGATGCTGAGCTACGGTAGCAAGATGCTGAAGGGACTCGGCTTGGACAGGGACGAGGATGTGTGCCACGTCCTCAGCGACGAGTATGGGAGATGCGTGAGGACGGTCGCCGCCTTCCTCCAGGTCAGCAGGGTGAAGGCTCAGCCCCACCTCGTGGCTAGGGCGGCCCTTTACCATCTGCTCATACAGCTGTACCCGGAGAAGGCTGAGGATGCGCGTTGGATGTTCCCCTTCCAAGAGCGCCACCTGGAGCTGGTCGAGCATCTCGCCCTCCTCGTCAGGAAGACTTCGAAGTCTTAACCAGCCTCATCGCGAGAGAAATTGGAGAGGGGAATCAGAACCACCTCTCGTTCAGCTTTTTCCTCTCAACGGCGTCCGGGCTCTCTCGCTGATTCCTTCGTCCGTGAACTCTATCCTCGTCTCTCCGCCTGAACGACTTGCCTCACCCTAACGCACAGCACGTCCGAGTCGTGGTAGAGTCGGCAGAGGGCCCTGAATCTGGCCCCCTTCCTTATGAGGTCTCTGGGCCCTTCGTAGTCCTCGGGAGACAGTCTGGCCCTCCACCTATCGTCCACCCACACCACCGCCCCACCCGTCAACACCTTCTCCACCTCGATCTCCATGAGCCTCACCCCCGGTATGGCCTTTACAGGTATGGCCGACCTGCCGGTCTCACTCGCCACATAGCTTCCCTTCGCGAGCCTGGAGAGCGCTGCCTTGACCACGCCCTTGCTGAACCCCTCCTCCACCATCTCGTCGGAGAGCTCCTCGTCCTCCAGCCCCATCACGCCCCTCTCCAGGATCTTGAAGTATATCGCCCTCTCGGCCCTAGCTACCTGCCTGCCCAGGTCCCTAAGCCTCTCCCGCTCGGTCGCGAGTAGCTGTGGCTCAGCCACCAAACCCGTGATGCGCTGTATCTCCGCGAGTTCCTCTTTTGTCATGGGCCTCGCCGCGGGCCCAGGCCTAAGCCTCAAGACGGGCCTCAGCATGCTATTGAGCTTCGAGGCTATGCTAGCCATCCTCTCAACCCTCCTAGACGAGGCGTAGAGGTAGATCATGTCGTAGGTGTCGTTCGTCGCCAGTATGATTGCCCTGCCAGCCGTTCTCCTGCCTGTCCTGCCCCTCCTCTGGATGTACCTTATCTCGGACGGTATCGGCTCATAGAAGACCACCAAATCCACCTCCGGTATATCCAGACCCTCCTCGGCTATCGACGTCGCCACGAGGGTGTTCAAGTAGCCCTTCCTCAAATCCCCGATCAAAGACGACTGCTGCTCCCGAGTCAAGCCAGCGTCCCCGAGCCTGGTTGCCTGGCCCACGAACCTCTCGGCCTTGACGCCG
>CAZYUK010000107.1:0-5387 GCA_964650675.1 uncultured Candidatus Bathyarchaeia archaeon | reverse complement strand
GGCTACGAGGAGCTGAAGAAGCTCAAGCCAGACATCATCTACGCCGCCCTCAGCGGATTCGGACAGACAGGCCCATACAGAACCTACGCGAGCTACGCAGCCGTCGCCGAGGCCTTCAGTGGCCACACCTACGCCACAGGCAAGAACTACGACCCAGAAGGCCCGCCCATCCCCATGGCTGGCGCCCTCGGAGACCTAGGCCCAGCCATATACGCAGCCTTCGCCATAGTCGCCGCCCTCCGCCACAGGGACCGCACAGGCGAGGGGCAGATGATAGACGTCAGCCAGATCGACGCAATGGTAGCCTTCAACTGCTGCGAGACCGTCGCGTACGACCTCTTCAAGGAGAGCCCGATCACCCGCAGGAAGAATAGGCCGCAGAACCCGGACCACCTATGGGGCATCGTCCCCGTCAAGGACGGCTGGATCCAGATCGCCGGCGAGAGGCCGAAGGCGATAGACGCGCTCAAGCAGGAGCTAGGCGTCGAGACAGTCACCCTCGACATGATGAAGCAGAAGCTCGCCCCGATGACCAGGAGGGAGGCATTCGACTGGCTCGTTGGCTTCGGCGTCCCAGCCGCCCCAATCTACGAGGCGTACGAGGGCCTCGAGGACCCGCACCTCAAGGCGAGAAACAGCTTCGTCGAGGTCGACCACCCAGTCGCAGGCAGGTACAGGGTACCCAACTTCCCCGTGAAGTTCAGCGCCACCCCGGGCGAAGTCACCTCAGCCGCGCCCGTCCTCGGCCAGCATACAGAGGAGGTCCTCAGGAACCTGCTCAAGAAGACGCCTCAGGAGATCGAGGCGCTGGAAAAGACCGGCGCTATAGTCTGCTGGAGGGGCTAAACTCCTCCCCCCGAGACGAACCTGTTCCCCCTAACATAGAACCTGAGCTTCTCCGGAAGATCCTCCGCCACGCCTATCCTGTGGCTCACGCAGAAATCCCCGACCTGAGGCGCATCCAGGACGACCACAGGCCCGCCGGGATCCGTGACGGGGAGACCGTTGAGCTCCCTCGTGATCCCGAGGGCGACGCTGAGCCTCCCTGGGCCACTCGTAAGCGCCCTCAACGACGACACGGGCCTGTTCTCATTCATCTTCTCGATCCCCCCCGTTGGCTCGATAGCCCTGAAGAGGACGCCGCCCACACCATCCGACTCGTGAGCGACCACGTTGAGCATCCAATATTTATGGACGTTGTAGACGAAGAGGCGTCCAGGCTCACCCCACATGACCCGGTTGTACGCCTTCATTCCCCTGTAGGCTCGTGAGGCCGGGTCCCCAAGCCCATGGTAGGCCTCGGTCTCCACGACGATCCCCTCGAGCCGGTCGCCGCCAAGCATGCGGACCAGGATCTTCCCGAGAAGATCCCTCGCAACCACGTCAGGCCTCCTCGCGTAGAAGCTCAGGGGAAGAGGCCTCGAGGCCAACGGAAGACCACCCCTAACCATATGACGCCAAGCATATTTCTATGCTGGCATCCGAATAATATGCACCACAATGTCCAGTATCAGGCTCCAAGAACTCGTAGAAACCGCCGAGAGGGTGAGGGAGGTCACCGAGAGGAGGCGCGCCGAAAATCTTGGGCGCACACCACCAGAGCTCGGCAGAATCCTCGACGAGGCCGCGCAGGAAGCCATAGTCGAGACCCTGACGAGGCTCGGCGTCTCCGCGACGATGGTGAGCGAGGAGGGGGACGCCATCATAGGCGGAGGAGGCCCCATGCTCATAGTGGACCCCGTCGACGGCACCGCAAACTACTCGAGGGGCCTACGCCCGGCCTCGACCAGCCTCGCCGTCTCCGAGACAGGCACCCTCTCGGGCATGACCGCCGGCGTGGTGATGGACCTCTACACCGGCGAGGCCTTCGCCGCCGAGGCCGGGAAGGGGGCGACCCTCGACTCAAAGCCGATCAAGACCGTCCCACCGTTTCCTCTGGGCGAGGCGTTGATCGCCGTCGATCTAAGCAAGCGTCCACGCCTGGATAGAGTCGGTGGCCTGCTGAACGCCGTGGAGCACAACCGCCAGATCGGGTCGACGGCCCTCTCGCTTTGCTACATCGCCGCGGGCAGGATAGACGCACACGTCGACGTGAGGGGCCTCATCAGGGCGACAGATGTGGCGGCGGCCCTCCTCATCCTCAGGGAGGCCGGTGGCATCTACACCGTCGACGGTAAAGCCTTCGGTGACCTCCCGGTGACCAGGCAGACGAGGATGGACCTCGTCGCCGCCTCGAGCGGGCGGGTCCTCGGCGAGATCACCGGGCTAATCAATTAGCGGGGTCCCAAACGAGGTGGCTAACCACTTCCTCTCCCGGGTCCTGAGAGGCCTTTATTTAAGAGGGTTAGGGTCCAAGCCTGCGACTCTCGACTCAGTTTAGATGGGATAAAATTTAACAGGCGTGTGCCCGCCGATTTAACAGATCACCCCCGATTAACTCATAGAAGTCAAAATAAATCATGTTAATTGGGGAAAGTTTAAAGAAGCTTGTTAAAAAACGGGCTTTTTGCCTTTTCGGCTCTGCAAACCGTTTTTAAGGTTCCTCGTCTCTTCAATAGCGTTAGAGGCCGATGGATGGGTAAGAAGAAGGTCCTGAGCGAGAAGGGCCTCAGGGAAATAGTCTACCCCTCGAGGAACGACATCCTCGGGGTCGCCCAGAAGATGCTGGTCTTCGACCGAGTCACGGTCAAGTGCCAGGACGGCAACAACAGGATCTGCCGCATCAGGGGGAAGATGAAGCGGAGGACATGGATCCGTGAGGGGGACATCGTCCTCGTCTCGCCCTGGGAATTCCAGAGCGATGAGCGTGGCGAGATATTCTGGAGGTACACCCAGAGCCAGGTCGAGGAGCTCAAACAGAAGGGAATTCTCAAGATAGAGTGACGAGGCTGAAAAAGCAGGTGCCGAGCAGAGAGAGAGTCGTTAAGAAGGCGGACGCCAGGGAGAGACGCTACGAGGAGAACTCTCTCATGCTCGACAAGGATCAGGAGGAGTACCAGGTCTCCGACGAGGTCTTCGATAGGCCGACCCTCGAGGGCGTCTACAGGCTCATCCATCGGAAGGTGATAGGCAAGATCAAGGGCGCCGTCAAGGCAGGGAAGGAGGCCCACATCTATTGGGGCACAGACCCCGAGGGGAGGGAGCTGGCGATCAAGATCTACTACACCTCGAGCGCCGACTTCAGGAAGGGGATGGTCAAGTACATCGAGGGCGACCCACGTTTCGGCAGGGTGAGGCACGACATAAAGAGCATCATATACACCTGGACACAGAAGGAGTTCAGCAACCTCCAGCTCGCTGAGCAGGCGGGAGTGAACGCCCCGCGCCCTATAGAGTTCTACAGGAACATCCTCGTCATGACCTTCATAGGCGCCGACGGCGTACCCGCCCCAGTGCTCAGGGAGAAGAGGCCAGAGGACCCCGAGGCTTTTTACAGGCTCCTCCTCGGCGAGATGAGGCTCATGTACGCCAGGGCCGGCCTCGTCCATGGAGACCTGAGCGAGTACAACGTCATGGTCTGGGAGGAGAAGCCGGTTATCTTCGACGTCTCCCAGGCGATGCTCAAGGCCCATCCCATGGCCTGGGAGCTACTCAGGCGTGACATCGAGAACGTCAACGCCTACTTCGGCCGCATAGGCGTGAGTGTCTTCGAGAACGACAGGGTTGAGGAGTGGGTGACAGGTGGAGCAGAAAACCTACGTTAAGATTCCCCTCGACAGGGTCGGCGTCCTCATAGGGCTGGAGGGGAAGGCGAAGGCCAGGATAGAACGATCCCTGGGCGTTGACCTCGAGATCGAGAGCGAGGCCGGGAACGTCACCATAACGCTCAGCCCAGGCCAGGACGATGTCTCGGTCCTGTTCACCGCGGCTAACATAGTCAAGGCGGTGGGCCGCGGCTTCAGCCCCCAGAGGGCGATGAGGCTCTCCGAGGAGGACTGGGACCTGAGCATCATGGACCTCGAGGAGTACGTGGGCACCTCGAGGAGCGCCCAGGAGAGGGTGAAGGGCCGCATAATAGGCAAGGCGGGGAGGTCCAGAGAGATCATTGAGGAGCTGACGGAGACCCATATCAGCGTCTACGGGGGCACCGTCGCCATCATCGGCCACATCGAGGCGCTCCCCGCCGCGATGGAGGCGGTGGGGATGCTCATCAGGGGCTCCTTCCACAAGACGGTCTGGAACTACCTATACGCATTCCGTAGGCGCCTGAAGAAGGAGAAGGCGGAGATATGGTTCGACAGCCAGCAGCCGAAACAGGGAGTGAAGTAAATTGGTCCAAGTAGAGTACCAGTCGATTAGCCCATCGGATTTCTTCTACAGGAACAGGGAGATAGCGGGCTTCAGCAACCCGAGCAGGGCGATCTACGCCTCCGTCAGGGAGCTGCTCGAGAACAGCCTCGACGCGTGCGAGTCACAGCAGGAGCCACCTGACATATACATGAGGCTCACCGAGCTCTCATCATCGGGTGATAACGGCACAAGCATCTACCTTTTGAGGATACAGGACAATGGCACTGGCGTCCCCCCCGACCAGATACCGGGATGCTTCGCCCAGGTCTTCTACGGCTCAAAGTACACCCTGAAGCAGTCGCGTGGAACGTTCGGCCTCGGCGGAACCATCACCATCCTCTACGGCCAGATAACTACCCACAAGCCCGTCATCGTCACCTCGAGCACCGGCGGAGACATCCATGAGTTCGAGATGATGATCGACATAGAGCGCAACCAGGCCCAGATACTGAGGCACACGACGCTGAACAACGAGCGTGGCTGGAGGGGGACCATAGTTGAGCTCCAGATGGAGGGCGACTACAGCCGCATAATGGCTAGGCTGATAGACTACCTTAAGCAGACCGCGATGGTCACACCATACGCCGACATCACCTTCATCGACCCGAAGAACAGGCTCTATAGGTTCGAGAGGGCGACGGAGAAGATGCCTCCCCTCCCGATAGCCGTAAAGCCGCATCCACATGGCACTGATGTCGAGACGTTCAGGAGGCTCATCTCCATCACGAAGTCGAAGGACATGAGGTCCTTCATGTTAAACCACTTCCAGGGGGCGGGCCCCAAGACGGCGGAGAAGTTCCTCGTAGCCGCCGGGCTGAACCCCAGGGCGAAGCCGAACTCCCTGACCCCAGACGACATAGTCAAGGTGGTCCAGACCGCTAAGGAGTTCAACGACTTCATCCGCCCCGACGCGGGCTGCCTGAGCCCGATAGGGGAAGATTTGCTCGAGACGGGTATCAGGAAGGAGCTCGGCCTCACAGACAGCGACTTCATAAAGGTCGTCAAGAGGCCACCGGCGACCTACTCTGGCTTCCCGTTCGTCATCGAGGCGGCGGTGGTGACCGGGAAGACCATCCGGAAGCTGGGTCAGGGCATCA
>CAZYUK010000106.1:0-5416 GCA_964650675.1 uncultured Candidatus Bathyarchaeia archaeon | reverse complement strand
TTCACCTTCCCCTGTTTCACTATCATCTTCGCCTCCTTCCCGGTCGTCGCGTACTTCAAAAGGTCTCTCAGTAGCATGGACACTGGGATGGAGGTTCCGAGAGTGTGGGGTCCTGAGCTTGTCCTAATGGCCCAGGTTTCCTCCTTACGATGTATAGCCCAGAAGGCTGGGCTCACATGCCTCTTCAGGTGCCTCGTCGGACCTTTCCTACCCAATCTACCTAACTCTCCTTCTTGGAACTGAAGGCTCTTCGCTCCAGGATCCTCTTCCTCATATCATCGTCCATTTTTAACTTCGTGATCATGACATTTTCCGTTCTGATGGAAATCTGGACCGTGCTACCATCGAGCCTTGTCTTCGTCACGCCCTCGATGTATACTCGCCCCCTCTTGGCATCCACCCTCATCACCTTCCCCTCCGTGAGCTTCCTGTCACCCTTCGTTATCGTCACAGTGTCGTCCTTGATGACCGGCATCGTCCTGGTCCCATGCTGTGTCTTAAGATTTGGCGACAGTGGGGCGGAGAGGAACTTCCTCCTGACATGATTTGGAGCCTCGTACCTCATCTTTCTGGCCTTCGAGGGCTTTACTACTCCGTTCTTGGCCATTTAAACCACCATCCTCGCAACGGTTCCCAGCCTAGGCCATCTCTCGGCAGCCTCCTTGGCTATAGGACCCTTGATGTCCGATCCCCTGAGTGTGCCCTCCGGTGTCAAGATGACGGCGGCGTTGTCCTCAAACTGGACCCACGTGCCGTCCTTGCGGACGTAAGGCTTCCTCTGCCTCACGATGACGGCATTAAACATCTGCCTCCTCATCTCGGGCGTTCCCTCACGGCACGAGACCATCACGAGGTCGCCGACTGCGGCGGATGGGAGCCTGCGGCGTCTACCCTTATACCCCATCACCTGTATCAGCCTGAGAACCCTTGCGCCGCTATTGTCCGCGCAGATAAACACAGAGTTGGTTGTCAGGCCGCCGCTGATCCTCCGCCTCGGTGTAATTCTCTTCTTTATCCTCTTAGACACTCAACTACGCCCCCTCAGCCAGCTTCTCAACTACAACGAAGGACTTTGTCTTGCTCAATGGTCTGCACTCGGCTATTCTGACCATATCGCCCCTCTTCGCGTCGATGCAAGGCGGATTATGCGCTGTGATCCTGCTGCTCTTCCGCGAATACCTCTCATACTTCTTGTCGAACCTCGTGTAGTTTATCCGAATGACCACGGACTTCTCCATTCTGGCGCTGACGACCTCTCCCTCAAGCACCCTTCCCCTGACTGAAAGGCTGCCGTGGAAGGGGCAGTCAGGGTCATCGCACTCGTTGCTCGGCTTCTTGAAACTCATCAAATCCCTTCGACCTACCAGTTCCTCTTGCTCACTTTCTTGACGCGGTCTTCCGGCCTTCCTACGAGGGTCGCTCCCCTGACCTCTACCAGGGTTCCTCCAAGATTGAAAATGAAAATGGCTCTCTGCTTGGCGATGACCTTCTCGGAGCCTGAGGTCTTTATGGAAAGAGTGTTTCTTGTCTCGTTCACGATGACGCCCCTGATGGATACGTTGCTCGGGTTGCTGTCCTTGATCACCTTGGCTTCTAAACCTATCAACTCGTGCCGGAGGATATTTCTTGGAGTCGGCGTCGTCAAGGCTCCACAGGCTCCTCGTTCATGACTGTTTTCAGCTGGGCTATAGACCTCCTCAGGGCCCCTACCCGCCCGGGGTTCTCGACCGAGCCCCCGGCGTTGATGAGGGTTCTCATCTTTGAGAGCTCTGTCCTGAGCTCCTCGAGCTTCTGCTGCCTCTGTTTGGAGGTCATGCCCCTGATCTCCTTCATCCGAACTATGGGCAATTAATCCGCCTCCTCCCCCTCGTCTTCCTCGGGCTCCTCCGGCTTCTTCGTCTCCTCAACCGATTCCTTTGCAGAAGCCTCCTCGTTTGTGCCCTCGGATTTCTCAGTCTCCTTCAATTCAGGCTCCGTCTCGGCAGCCTCGAGTTTAACTGCTTCAACAGCCTCCTCGGGCACGGTTGACTCCTTCTGAGCAGCTTCGGGTATAGACTCTGCGATCTGAACGCCGACCTCCCCGCCTTCGGTTGGAGCCTCTGGCGTCGTAGGCTGCTCTGCGGCCTCAGCCTCGGCTCCCTCCGGCATATAAGTCTCTTCAGGGTACTGGATTTCCGGCAGTCCTTCGAGACTGATCTTATCAGGGAATTTCGCGTCGGGGGGGACGATGTTCACGGTCACTCCGAGTATCCCCCTCTTCATCTTGACATGCATCGTCGCGTGTCTGAGATATTTCTGGGAAGGGTACCCTGCCTTGGGTATGTAGCCCTCGCTGACCCTCTCGAACCTCGCCCTCGCGCTCCTGATGGGACCCTTGAGCGTTATCTCACATCCAAGGGCGCCGCTGTCCATGATGCGCCTCAGGGACCAGAACATGCTCCGCCTGAAGTGGACGCCACGCTCGAGGGCGTTCGCCACCCTAGACGCCATGATCTGAGGGTTTAGCTCCGGGACCTCTACCTCGACGACGGTTATCTGGGGGTTGGCCAGGCCCAGCTCCTTCTCAAGCCTCTCGGACGCCTCCTTGATCGCCCTCCCCCTCTTGCCTATGACCCTGCCCGGCCTCATAGTATACAGGTTGATCTGAGCGCCGAGCGGCGTCTTGGTGAGCGTGATGCCGCCGTATCCAGCCTGCTCGAACTCCTTTCCCAGGAGCTCGTCGACGTTCATGCGCTCCTTGCCGTCCCGGACGATACGCTTGACGACGGACATTATGCTTCCTCGACAGCGACCTCGACGTGTGTGAGGTGTTTATTGTAAGGAGAAGCCCTCCCGAATGCCCTTGGGATGAACTGTCGGATCACCCGGCCCCTACTGGCCGAGATGTGGATGATCTTCAGGTTATCCACGTATAGCCCCTTGAACTCCGCGTTCGCCTGGACGGACTCCAGGACCTTCATGATCTCCTCCGCCGCCTTCTGGGGGAACCTCCCCGAGGAGAAGCCCTGTGTTCCCTTCCTGTGGGGCATCTTCAGGTTGTATCTGAGGTATGGGATGGGCTTCTTGAGATCCATGACGTCCTGAAGGGCCTGCTTGGCATCGGCTAGCCTCATCCCCTTCAGGTAGTGGCAGATCTCCCTCGCGGACTTCGGCTTGATCCTGAGGTCCCTGCCACTGGCTATCGCAGTCTTGTCAGCGTCTAGCCCCGTGATGGAGTATCTCCAGGTTGGCATATACGCACCGTTCGCCTACATGAAATCGGGACTTAATATAAAAACGTTATCAATATTTGGTGCAGAGATAAATCTATAGTTAAATGAACAGTACAATATTCGTCTTTTTGATGTCATTTTAATTTTGATGGCTCAAATGATATATTAAAAAATGCATATTATTTTTGGAAAGGATATTTTTATGATATGTATAATGGGAGAATGATGCTTACTTCAGTGGTATGTACATTGAGCTCCTCGAGGCGCCTATGCCTGGTTTACCATGACGGACCGGCTTGTTCGTGATCACGTACTCCCCGAGGTAATGGCCAACCATCTTCTCGTTGACCCTCACCTCGACGAACTCGTTGCCGCTGTGGACGAGTAGGCTCTTGCCGATCATCTCCGGGAGGACGACCATGTCCCTCGAATGGGTCTTGATGGGCTTTTCGTCGTTCTGCCTGAGCCTCTCGAGGATGATGCGCTGCTCGTTGCTGAGGCCCCTCCGTAGGCTTCTCCGCATCCTAGACGGGAGGAGGGCTATGAACTCGTCCATCGACATCGCCTTGAGCTCCTCGACCGTCCGGCCCCTGTACTTGAAGTTTTTCGGCATTTTACACTCTCCTCATCATGTCCGCCTTATTTAAGGGTATCATTCCCTCCGACGCTTTCCGCCCCTGCCGGAGCTCCTGGCCGCTATGAGACCGACCTTGGCGCCCGGGGGCGACAGTCTGCCGACAGTCGTAGATTTACCTGGCCTCCTGTGCCTTCCTCCTCCGTGCGGGTGGCTCGAGGCGGTCATCTTGACGCCGTGGGCGGTTGGGTAAACCTGTCCCTTCACTCTTGACGCGAGCCGTGCCTCTCCGGCCTTGAGGAAGGGCTTCTCCATCCTCCCTGCGCCCGATGTGACTCCTATGGTGGCCCTCGCCTTGCTGTGGACCTGGATGCTACTCTTCGAGGGGAGCTTGAGCACCGTTATGTCATCGCTGTGGGCTATGATCGTCGCATAGCTGCCAGAGCTCCTGGCGATCTTGCCACCGTCCCCCGGCTTCAGCTCTATGTTACAGACGAGTGTGCCCTCCGGGATGTCCCCCAGTGGCGCTACGTTGCCAACTTCAATCGGGATTTCCCGGCCGAGCTTGATTGCCTGGTCAATAGCCAAGCCTTCGGGCGCTGTGGTGTAGAAACTTTCACCGTTCTCAAGCTCCACGAGGGCGAGGGGTGCCCCTCTACCGGCCTCGTGCTGGAGGTCCCTGACCACGCCCTGGATTGTTCCCTCAGTGATCGATGGATACGTAGCGGGGGCAACCTTACCTGTGTGCGCCGCCCGGAACTGTTGGGTGCCTTGCCCGCGTCTCTGAACCTTTATCCTCTTCCCCATTCCTCATCCCTACAGTATGCCCAGCTTTATCGCTACCTCGGATGCACTGAACCCTGCCTTCAGCTTGACGAAGGCCTTCTTCTCTCCCTGCCTCGTGATCAGGGTCCTGACCGTCTCGGCCTCGACTTCATAGAGCTCTTTGACGGCTTTCGCGATGTCGTCCTTGTCAGCCTCCCTGTTTACGATGAAGATGAGCTTGTTCTCGTTTTCTATCATGTTGACGCTCCGTTCCGTCATCATCGGATACTTGATCACGTCGTGTGGTTGCATCCTCAGGCCTCCCAGATCTGGTCGAGGGAAGTGATGGCGGACCTCGTCCAGACGACGAGTCTGCCCGGGTGGGCTCCCGGTGCTAGGAGCTCAGCATTGAGGCCCTTGACCGTAGTGGTGTCGACGCCCGGCAAGTTTCTCGCCGCCTTGCCTATGCCTCTATCCTCGGAAACGATGATGAGTGGCCCCCTCCCTATTTTCTTCCTGCGTCCCCTCATCTTCCCCTTGCCTGCGCGGACCTTATGCCTGTCGGCCCTCTCGACATCGGCCCAGATTCCCAAGCTCGTGAACAGTCCCTTGATCTCCTCAGTCTTCTTCAGGCTCTCCAGCTCGTCGTCTATCACTATGGGAAGTTGAGTGTTGTCCGCGATGCTATGCCCCCGTGCCGCAACGATCTCCTTAACGGCGGAGGCCGCGATGCCTGACCTTATCGCTAGGCGCCTCTCCTTCCTGTTGATGCCCTTCACCACCTTCTTTTCGGAGAGGGGGGGGAAGGCTTGGTGTCCACCAACGATGCTGACGCCGAAGGCCGCCCTGTTGCCCTGTTTGAGCC
>CAZYUK010000105.1:3454-5483 GCA_964650675.1 uncultured Candidatus Bathyarchaeia archaeon | reverse complement strand
AAGGACGTCGAGTTCTACGACGCGCCTCTGACCCTGATGGACAAGAAGGGGAAGAAGACCAAGCTCGACAACCACGACTTCTCCGAAAGGCTCAGGAAGCCCTCGGTTGACTACTCATTCGTCGCGCATCCATACCTTGAGGGCATGAGCCCGGGCGAGCTCATGAGGGTGGGGCCACTCTCGAGGATTAACGGCTCCAAGTGGAGCAGCGACCTCGTACGGAGCTTTGACAAGGTATTCCCTAGGCCCCAGCAGAACTCCTTCGCAAACCATTTCGCTAGGGTCATCGAAATGGAGGAGAACCTGAGGATCGTCGAGGAGATTCTCAACGACGGCATAGGCACCCACGTTAGGGACATCGTGGAGCCGAGAGCCGGGACAGGCGTAGGCATCGTCGAGGCCCCACGCGGCATACTGTACCACTGCTACACGACGAACAACGTGGGCGTCGTCACCCATGCGAGCATAGTCACGCCGACCGCCTTCAATCAGCACTCCATTGAGAAGTCCGCTGAGGCCATGGCCAGGCGGCTCATGGAGAAGAGACCCAATTTATCTGAAGAGGATTTGAATAGAGTTGAGATGGTTATCAGGGCCTACGACCCATGCGTGTCGTGTGCCCTGAGGATGGTTCAAACCAAGAGAGGGGAGATGTAGAGATGAGAGTTAGAACAAACAAATGGGCCTTTGAAGTCCAGTACGACCACGACAAATGCATCGGATGTCTACGATGCGTGAAGATCTGCCCGGTAGAAGCGCTTGAGGCGCGGATCAAGGGCCCATACCCGACACCCTACGCCGCCCGCGAGGACCGCTGCGTGGGCTGCCGGCAGTGCCAGGAGATCTGCCCGACCAAGGCGATCAGGGTCCGCCCGGCGGAGCCGGAGGAGTTCATGAAGGGGATTTGGACCTTCGACACCATAGACGACATCAGGGAGATGGCCATGACGGGCAAGTACCCCGTCATGGGGAGCGGTGCACACCGTCGGTTCCCGACCCTAGACGATTTATTCGTCCTGCCAGCGCAACTATCCATCTCGCCGAAGGACGTGTACAGGGAGGAGTGCATTACAAAGACGGTGATCGGCGACAACGACCTGGTCGAGAACCCACTAGTCCTCGACGTCCCCGTCATGATCGGGGCCATGAGCTACGGCGCCATCAGCGTCGAGGCCAAGACGGCCCTGGCCAAGGCGACCCAGATGGTCCACATATCCACGGACACGGGCGAGGGCGGCCTCTTCCAGAAGGAGAGGGAGGAGGCGTACAAGCTGGTGGTCCAGTACTCGACGGGCCGCTTCGGCGTCTCCGTCGACTACCTGAAGAGCGGGGACCTCGTGGAGATCAAGATCGGCCAGGGGGCCAAGCCCGGCATGGGCGGCCACCTGCTCGCCGAGAAGGTCACGCCGGACATCTCCCAGATAAGGGGGATCCCCGTGGGTACCGACGCCCTCAGCCCAGCCTACCACCTGGACATGCTCAGGCCAGGCGACCTAGCCAAGCACATAACGATGATCCGCGACATGGTCGATTATAAGGTGCCTGTAAGTGTCAAGCTGGGCCCGGGCAGGGTCAAGGAGGACGTAATCCTGGCCGCCGAGGCGGGCGCTGACGCCATATGGGTCGACGGAATGGAGGGGGGCACCGGGGCGGCCCCCGCTGTCGTGACGGAGCACGCCGGTATCCCCACGATAGCCTGTATAATGCAGGCGGTCGACGGCCTCGAGGAGGTCGGCTTGAAGGGTAAGGTGTCCCTCATACTGTCTGGCGGCATAAGGAACGGGGCCGACATAGCAAAGGCCCTCGCCCTGGGCGCGGATGCCGTCGGCATCTCGACGGGGTTCCTGGTAGCCTTAGGATGCGTCCTGTGCCTCCAGTGCGCCAAGGGCAAATGCCAGAAGGGCATCGCCACGCAGGAACCAGAGCTGAGGGAGAGGTTTGTGGTCAACGAGAAGGCAGCCCTCGCGGCCAATTACGTGAAGTCAATCACGCACGAGCTCGAGATGCTGGCCATGCTCGCCGGGCACGG
>CAZYUK010000105.1:1588-3354 GCA_964650675.1 uncultured Candidatus Bathyarchaeia archaeon | reverse complement strand
TATCAGCTTCAATACATTAAAGAGGCATCCGATTTACTCGGGCTGGAACCCTCGATCCAGGAGATGATATGCAAACCCAAGGCCATCCTTCAGGTCTCCATGCCCGTGAGGATGGATGACGGCTCGGTGAGGAACTTCGACGGATTCAGGGTCCGCCACAATGATGCGTTGGGCCCCACGAAGGGGGGCATCAGGTACTACCCTGGCCTGGACCTGAACACGGAGAAGGCCCTGGCCGCGCTCATGACATGCAAGAACGCCGTCGCCAACCTCCCATATGGGGGTGCTAAGGGCGGCATCGACTGCGACCCTAAAAAGCTCTCAAGGGTGGAGCTCGAGAGGCTCACGAGGGCTTACGCGGCTGCCATAGCCTTGTTTATAGGGATCGACGTCGACATCCCTGCGCCCGATGTCGGAACCGATTCCCAGATTATGGCCTGGTTCATGGACGAGTATCACAAGGTCACGTCCAAGCTCATACCGGGGGTCGTAACCGGCAAGCCCACAATTCTGGGGGGCTCCCAAGGCAGGGAGGGCGCAACAGGGAGGGGGTGCTTCTTCGCGACTGTGGAGACCTCGAAAGCGTATGATCTCCCAATCAAGGGCTCCGCCGTCTCAATCCAGGGCTTCGGCAATGTCGCCTTCGCCGCCGCGGTGAATTTCCACGAAGCAGGGTGCAGGATCGTCGCTGTCAGCGACTCGACGGGGGGCGTTTACAGCGAGGACGGCATCGACCCCTACAAGCTTATGGAGCACAAGGCGAGGTCCGGCTCGGTCACCGGCTTCCCGGGCACCGAAACGATATCCTCAGTGGGCCCCTTAACTGTGGATTGCAACATCTTGATCCCGGCTGCCCTGGAGAGTATGCTCACCGTGGAGAACTCCGGCGACGTTAAAGCAGGGCTGGTAGTGGAGGCCGCGAACGCGCCCACGACGCCTGAGGGCGACAGGATACTCGGCGAGAAGGGGGTCATCGTTGTCCCAGACATCCTAGTTAACGCTGGAGGCGTCACTGTGAGCTACTTCGAGTGGGTCCAGAACAGGACCGGCCTCAGTTGGACCGCCGAAGAGGTCGATCAGCGCCTCGAGAACGTGATTAGTCGTGCATTCAAGGATGTTCGCGGGGAGGCTGACAAATACGGCGCCAGCCTCCGGATAGGTGCCCACGCACTTGCCATCAGCAGAGTCGTTGAGGCGATGCGGTTTTTAGGCCGCATCTAGATCAAGTACCCGTAGTTGCCGATGTGGTGGTGGCCCAGAGCCTCTAGCACTCTTTCTTTCACGGAATCATCCTTCTTTTCTATGTTTTCACAAAGCCCCTATGAACCCTCAAACCTCGGATTTGGAAACATGGACTAGTCTCCAAGCATGGGTCTGCCCATCGGTAGTGGGGAAGGTGGATCCGGAGGAGAAGAAGGTCGAGTTATACGAGACGAGGAAGGGAGAATGACAAGGGCTCATCGTGAAGGGTTTTTAGTAAACGACGGGTCAATAGGCTGATTTTTTAAAGCGCGAACTCTTTAATCAATGATTCAAAAGGTCAGAGACATGGCATCCGGAAAGGTCGTGGTTGATCTCGAGGCCGACACCCGTTTCGTCCGCCGGCTTGAGTCGGAGCTCGGCGCCGAGGGCCTCAGTAAGTGCTTCCAGTGCGGCGTCTGCACGGCATCCTGCCCTGTGAGGGAGGTGGACTCCGCCTTCAACCCGAGGAGGATAATGAAGGTGGCGAAGCTCGGGCTGAAGGACCAGGTCTTCGGCAGCGAGTT
>CAZYUK010000105.1:0-1488 GCA_964650675.1 uncultured Candidatus Bathyarchaeia archaeon | reverse complement strand
ATAGCGGAGGCGGGCAAATGAGGTACAGCCTCTTCCTCGGATGCACCATCCCTGTCAGGCAGATGAACTACGAGCTGTCGGCCAGGGTCGTCTCAAAGACGCTCGGCATCGACCTCGTCGACGGCGGGTTCGGTTGCTGCGGCTTCCCCGTACAGCCCGTCGACGAGGCGAGGGCGCTGTCGATGGCCGCGTTCAACCTGAAGAAGGCAGCTGAAAAGGGGCTCGACGTCGTCACGCTCTGCTCGGCCTGCGGGGAGATGCTCGCGAGGTCTGAGAAGGCGCTGAACGGTGACGAGGCCACGCTTAAGAACGTCAACAAGATCCTCGGCTCGAGGCTCGGCGCGGAGTATCGTGGCGAGAAGCCCCGAGTCGTTCACTTCGCCAGGATGTTGTATCAGGACCTCGGCGTGGAGAAGATCAAGGCAAAGGTCACTCATCCCCTGAAGGGATTGAGGTTAGCATGCCATCCAGGATGCCATTACGTGCGACCCTCGACACTCTACGACGGCTTCGACGACCCCGAGTTCCCGGGAAGCCTCGACAGGCTGGTCGAGGCGACGGGCGCAGAGGCAGTCGATTACATCGGTAAGAACGACTGCTGCGGGGGGAGCCTGCTCGCGGTCAGGGAGGAGGCCTCGAAGGCGATGACGAAGGGTAAGCTCGACACACTAAAGGCCGCTGGCGTCGACGCCCTCGTGCTCATCTGCCCCTTCTGCGGCATAATGTACGACAAGTACCAGAGGACGCTCGCCGAGGAACTGCAGCAGAGCTACGACATCCCCGTGCTCTACTATCCGCAGCTCCTGGGCCTCGCCCTTGGCATCGGCTCCGATCAGCTGGGCTTCGACATCAACTCCGTGAGCGTTAAGGGTCTTCTGGAGAAGGTGGGGGTGAAATCATGATAGGCGTGTTCATCTGCAAGTGCGGAGGCAACATCTCTGGCACTGTGGACTGCGGCAAGGTCAGGGACTCGGTGAAGGACGTCGAGGGGGTGAAGACGGCGCAGGTGACCGAGTTCCTCTGCTCAAAGCCGGGCCTCCAGATGATCAGGGACTCGATCAAGAGGAACAAGCTTGACCGCATCGTCGTCGCCTGCTGCAGCCCCCACATGCATGAGAACATGTTCAGAAACGTCGTAGAGGAGGAGGGCGTCAACAGGTACCAGCTGGTCCATGTCAACCTCCGCGAGCAGTGCAGCTGGATACACGACAAGGGCGCCACGGAGAAGGCGATCAGCCTCGTGATGGGCGGGATCGAGAGGGCTAAGACCCTCGAGCCCCTGCATGGGAAGACCGTCGACGTCTGCAGGGACGCCCTCGTCATAGGCGGAGGCGTGGCGGGCATAACGACGGCGCTCCAGCTCTCAGAGGCCGGGCTTAGGGTCAACCTCGTCGAGAGGAACCCGAGCATCGGGGGCAGGATGGCTCAGCTGAGCAAGACCTTCCCCACCCTCGACTGCAGCCCCTGCATCCTCAGCCCGAGGATGGC
>CAZYUK010000104.1:0-5497 GCA_964650675.1 uncultured Candidatus Bathyarchaeia archaeon | reverse complement strand
GTATGATGTTGTATCCTATGAGGTAGGCGGAGACGACCCTCCTGACTATGCTATCCGGCTTGTCCTCGTCCTTCGGGGTGATAATGACCCTCTTGATCTTGTCGCCTGCCTCGATCGACTTCGGCGAGAGTGTCAGGGTCATGTCGTCCTTCTGGGAGATGCTGACTATGCTGCCCCTCTTCAGCCCCATCTGGTCGACCCAGTCCTTGGGCAGGGAGATTATGTATGTTGAGCCGCCCGTCACCTGGATCTTGCGGAGCTCCTCCGCCCCATCGTTCTTCGACATTTCTCATGCCATCCCTAGAATTGCCATAATATACTATAGATGAATCCTATTTACATATATTTCCTATAGAGGCGGAAAAAACTATTTATTATTCCGGCCATCTTTTGCTGAAGTTTTTTTTATTTGCTATGCCGAATCTAAATACGATGAATCTATGAAGCACGATCTCGTTAGACTGATGGGGCATTCCGAGCCTGTCGGTGCGTATGTGGCGGAGGCTGCCAGAGCCCAAGAGGCCTTCAGGAGGCGGAGGGCGGAGTACAGGCTCGACGAGAGGACCGTTGGGGAGCTGAAGAGGCTTTCCGAGGATTATGTCGTGGTCATCTTCTCGGCGGAATGGTGCCCTGATTGCCAGAGAAATGTCCCGGTCCTGGATCTCATCTCGGAGGCTGCGGGGCTCGAGGTGATTGTGCTCGGCCACATCATGAGGGACTCCAAGAACTCGGCCGAGAGGTGGAGGATACCGCCTTCGCCTGTGGAGGTCAGGGAGTTCAATGTGGTTAAGATTCCGCTCATCGTGGTGCTCGACAGGAAAGGCGAGGAGGTTGGGCAGATAGTCGAGAATCCGCCGCCCGGGAAGACCCTTGAGGGCGCGCTCCTCGACATACTGAGGCGGGGTTAAGCGACCGAGCTTCACCCTAAACCATTTCTATCCGCTCTGCGTTTTTCCCGTCGATGATCCTTGAAGGCAGGGACTTTCCTGAGGCGCTTCACCGCGCGTGACGGCAGAGAGGTCATCCTCCGGACCCCTCGATGGGAGGACCTTGACGACATGCTCGAGTTCATCAACGGCCTCGTCGACGAGGATGCGATGATCGCCGCGGACAAGAAGCAGACGCGTGACTCTGAGACAGATTGGTTGGCCAGGAACCTCACCAACCTGGAGAAGGGCGTCCATGCTGCGGTGGTCGCCGAGGTCGACGGCAGGATGGTGGGCAGCTGTGAGGTCGACCCGAGGCCCGGCCGCATGAGCCACGTCGGGTCACTGGGCATATCGGTGAGGGACGGGTACAGGGGTGTCGGTATCGGCCAGGAATTGATGAGGGAGGCTGAGGCGCAGGCGAAGAGCCTCGGCGTCGAGCTGCTCATCCTCGAGGTCTTCAGCATCAACGATCGTGCCATCCACGTCTACAAGAAGATGGGGTTCAGGAGGATGGGGTCCATCCCCCGCGGCGTCAGGTACAAGGGGGAGCGCATCGACAGCCTCTGCATGCTCAAGGAACTCTGCTCATCATAGTTATTTACGTAAATCTGATAAATGAAACCCAGGCGTAGCCCATGTTCAGGACGTTCAAGCTGAGGGACGGCACCGACATTCTTCTCAGGGCGTTGAGGTGGGGCGACTTGGACGACCTGCTTGAACTCCACAACGAGCTGATCGACGAGGAGGCCATGATCGGCGGCGAAAAGAAGATGACTAGGGACGAGCAGCTTGACCGCCACGCGGAGTTGATGAAGGAGGTTGAGGGCGGCCGATCCGTCGTCATCGTCGCCGAGATCGACGGCAAGGCCGTGGGTCAGACGAACGCCAGGAAGAGGGGAGGTCGGCTGGGTCACACGGCCGGCCTCGGCGTCTTCGTCAGGAGGATGTGGAGGGGAATGGGGATCGGCTCTGAGTTAATGATGGAGCTCGAAGCCCAGGCGAGGAAGATAGGCGTCGAGGTGCTCTTCCTCGAGGTCTACTCTGTGAGCCCCGCCGTCGAGCTGTACAGGAGGTTGGGGTACGCCGAGTATGGGAGGCTGCCCGGCGGCATCAAGTACCGCGGCGGGTACGTGGACGCCGTATCGATGTACAAGCGGATAGTGGAGTGACGAATACCTTTTTAAAATGCCTGGGCACCATTCAGTACTCGGAGACGGGGAGCATGAGTGTGTATCACTCGGACTGGGCTCGGTCCCCCTGAGCGGGGGTGCCGGGGGGTTTCATAGGCTTAGCTCCGTGCCTCTGAGGGAGAATCCTGCCGCCTGTTCGGCGGGGGGTGTTCTGCATGACTGATAAGGATAAGGAGATGGTGGTGACCCCGTGGGAGGTCTCGGGGGAGATCGACTACGATAAGCTGATCCAGCAGTTCGGGGTCCAACGGATGACCTTGGACCTGGCGGAACGCATCGCTATGTACGCCGGAGGCATGCACCTGCAGCTCCGGCGGGGGCTGTACATAAGCCACAGGGACCTCGACTGGTGGCTGGGAGAGTACGAGAAGGGCCACAGGGTGGGCCTGTACACGGGCCGCGGTCCCAGCGGCCACGTGCACCTCGGCCACCTGCTGCCCTGGTTCTTCTGCAAGTACCTGCAGGACGCCTTCGACGCGGACCTCTACTTCCAGATGACTGACGACGAGAAGTTCCTTCACGACGAGGATCTCACCCTCGAGCAGGCTGTGGGCTACACATACGACAACGCGCTGGATGTCATAGCCTGCGGACTGGACCCCGAGAAAACGTTCATCTTCAGCGACACTGACCACATAGGGGAGATTTACAGGCTCGGCCTCAGGGTCGCCAAGAGGGTGACCTTCAGCACTGTGAAGGCCGTGTTCGGGTTCCAGGAGAGCACCAACATAGGCATGGTCTGGTACCCGGCCCTTCAGGTGATGACCTGCTTCCTGCAGAGCGCCAGGGAGGGGGAGAACATCCCCTGCCTGATCCCGGCGGCGATCGACCAGGACAACTACTGGAGGATGACCCGCGACATAGCAGAGAAGATGGGCTACTACAAGCCTGCGCAGATACACTTGAAGTTCCTGCCCGGCTTGGCCCAGGGCGGAAAGATGAGCTCCAGCCAGCCCGACACGGCCATATTCACCACGGACCCGCCTAGTAGGGCGGCCCAGAAGGTGATGAGGGCGTTCACGGGCGGCAGAGACACCGTGGAGGAGCAGGAGAGGCTCGGCGGCAGGCCCGAGGCCTGCAACGTGTACGCCTACTACTTCTTCCTCTTTGAGGAGGATGACGCGCGGCTCGCCGAGCTCGAGGCGAGTTGCAGGTCCGGCGGGTTGACCTGCGGCGACTGCAAGGCGAGGCTCGCGGGCATGGTGAAGAGGTTCCTCGTCGACTTCCAGAAGAGGAGGGAGAGGGCGAGGGACGAGCTCGACGACTACCTCATGAAGTAGGCGGATGCCTCATCGCTCGCCGCCTCGATTTTAGGCGGCTTCTTCATCCTAAAATGAGTACCCCCCTACCTTTTCCCACAGTCTCATCGGGGTCTTGTAATGTGAGCGGACCTTCCGAATAGTTGAAAAAACGCCCATTCGGCGGTACCCCCCCTACTTTTTTTGCACGCGCCAAACGCAGTGTTCGCATCTGTTATATTCGGTCGTATCCACTTTTTGGTGGTGTGCTCTTTGTCCGAGAATGGAGTCCTGAGCAGGTTCTGGCTCCACGAGCTGACCCGCCCGGATTTCGAGGACTGGCTCGAGAACGAGCCGGCGCCTGTGATCATCGTGGGGATAGGTTCCATTGAGCAGCACGGCCCTCATCTGCCGCTGGGGACCGACTCGCTCTGCGCTCGCGCCTTCATAGAGGAGGTGGCGAGGAGGACTAACAGCCTCGCCGTGCATCCATGCTGGCCCGGCTACTCGCCCCACCACATGGGGTTCAGGGGGACGATAACCTTCAGCGAGGCGACGCTGCTGAACGTCCTGATGGACACCATAGGCAGCCTCTCCGAGCACGGCGTGAAGAGGTTCGTGCTCTCGAACCACCACGGCGGGAACGTGAACACGATGAACCTCGCCGTTCAGCTGGCCAAGAGGGAGTTCAGGGTGATGGTCGCCGCCCCCACAGGCCCGGCTGACACCGAGCTGGGGAAGGTTCTCGCCGACAGGCAGAAGAGGTACTGGGACGTGCACAGTGGGCCTACGGAGACCTCTGAGGCGCTGCTCCACTTCCCTGAGCTCGTGGAGATGTGGAGGCTGGAGGGGTGGGAGCCGACGCTTAAGCAGGAGAAGAGGCTGATAGACTACCTGAACCCTGACAGGCCTGACTACGAGGTCGTGAGCCAGGTCAGGACGGCCTGCAGTGAGCCCGACACCGACGACTTCACGAGCAGCGGGGTCTACGGGCTGAACGATCCGAGGACGGCGGACGCTGAGGAGGCGGGTAGGAGGTTCAAGGAGAGGGTCGGCTTCTTCGTCGAGTTCATAAAGGCCTGGAAGAAGATACCCATACCGTTAGCATTTAAATAAAAAATTAAAAAAGTGTTAATTGAAGGCTCGACCGATATAAATCTCGAAGCTCTTCAACATATTGTTTGGGGAGTTCATTTTTTGATTCTAAATATGGTGATATCATTTCATTATTTAGCAATTTATCTCTAATACGAATCGCTTCTAACCCATGGTTTAAAGTGTTTAATACATTGCTCATTTTTTCTTGCTCTTCTTGTTTCAGACCAGTGGTTCTATTTATTAAATTTTCTCGTTCATATGTTAATTTATTTTGGAGAATTTCATAATTATTTGTGACGTAATATCCATAATCCTCTATATTTAATAAACGTGGAATAGGAGGCTCAATTATCGGTGGTTTACCGTTTTCTCCTATATCGAAAACAATTTTTTGTACATGTGCCTTACCAAAACAATCGAAGCCTGAATAGAAGCTAAGAAGATCTTTCGCAGGTGCAATTGGAGTGTTTCTATGTGGTCGTCCAAATCTTACATTTGTTGCAATAAAAAATGTTTTTTCTTTTATTTCTTTTTCATAAGTCATGGATTCTCGCATTAACATATTGATGCTTGAATAATGCTTATCAGGAGAGCTTCCGTATAAATCATAAATAAAGATTTTGCAATGTTTCTTTATATAATAATCTAATATATTAAATTGTTCATCTCTACTTAAAAAAGAAGGTATTAAACCAGCTATTGTTTTATTTCTAAAAGATTCATTTAATTCAAAAAAAGAATTTAAAAAATTAATATATTGTTCTCCTGTTAAATATGGCATTATTGGAGGTATAATAAAATCGTTATAATTATTGTCAAGAATATCTAATAAATATGTTACTTCTTGTGTTGTAGGTGTATTGGATATTCTACTTTTAGCTTTTTTTTCAGCATCTGTTCTCGTATCATATTTCAGTAAAAGAAAATTTATATTTGTGTTCGAAAAGGATGATTCAATAGGTTTAGTTATACTATTTAAAAAATCTCTTTCTATTGACGAATATTGTTTCATGTTAAATAATTTTGATTTATTAAATTTAAT
>CAZYUK010000103.1:0-5519 GCA_964650675.1 uncultured Candidatus Bathyarchaeia archaeon | reverse complement strand
GAGCAGAACAAGGAGCTCTTCAAGAGGGACTACTCCTACTACTTCGGCCTCCAGGACTACCCGGCTATCCCGAGTGAGCTCAGGGAGAGGGTCTACGGCATATACGAGAGGATCCTCTACTCCGATATCAGCGAGGCGTAGCGGACGGGGATAGTCTTAGATTCCGGACACCCCACCTGTTCTCCTGGGTCTCCGGGCGATGAGGTCGGCCATCATCCTTGCGGGCGGCTCCTCAAGCCGAATGAATGGCGAGAAGGGGCTGCGCATCCTCGGCGGCAAGACCGTCGTCGAGCGGGTGGTCGGCAGGGTATCTGAGGCCGTGGAGGAGGTGATACTCGTCTCCGGCTCGGAGGCGCAGGCCGCGGCTTATGGGGGACTGCTCGGGGAGGGAGCCCGCATCGCCGTGGACCTCTACAGGAGGCGGTCACCCGTCGTAGGCGCCCTGACAGGCCTCAGCCTCGCGGGGGGCGAGTACGCCCTCATGGTCGGCTCCGACATGCCGTTCATCCGCCGCGACGCCGTCGAGCTCCTCTTCAACGAGGCCGAGGGCGCCGGCGGGGCCACATTCATCTGGCCGAACGGCTGGATCGAGCCCCTCCACGCAGTCTACAGGGTCGATTCCGGCCTCGAGGCCGCGCGTAGGAACTACGAGGAGGGGAACATGAGGCTCGGGGACATACTCAGACGCATGAGGGACGTCAGGATGATCCCGGTCGAGAGGCTCAGGCTCCTCGACCCCGAGCTGCTAACCCTCTTCGACGTCGACACCGAGGAGAGGCTCAGGGAGGCCGAGGCGCTTCTCGCATCAGGTGCCCTTCCTGACGCAGACCCTCGTTGAGTTGAAGAAGGGGCCACAGCCTATGCCCTGCGTGCCAGGAGGGACCAAAGCGTTCTGAGGACGCCCGCTCCCATCTGTCAGCGGCCTAGGCGTCCATAGCACCCCCGCTGGGACCCCGTCGGTCACGGAGACCCTGACGCTCAGCCCGCCGCCAGAGTTGTGGAGGGTGGCATCTTCCCCGTCTCTCAGGCCCAATGAGGCGGCATCCGAGGGGTTCATCCAAGCGACGCAGGGGATGGGGCCGTGGACATCCCTGAACTGGCTGTGGGTGTAGCCCGCGACGGCGCTGCTCAGCATCACGAACTCCCCGGGATGGAGGCTGACCGGCATCTGCCTCGGGAGGGGGCTGTGCCCTTCCCTCTCTGCGAGGGACGAGTAGAACTCGATCCTGCCTGAAGGGGTCTGGTACTCGTCTCTGGGCCTGCTCCTGAGTGTGAGGGTCCTACCGCCTAGGAGGTCATCGTAGCCGCCGTCGGCGAAGACGTCCTCCAGCGCGGCGCCGAGCGCCGACCAGGGATCCTCGAACATCCAAGTCTCCGATAGGCCGATCCTGCGGGCTATCTCGCGGCTGACTCGAACCTCGTCCCAGCTCTCGCCGAGGGGATCCACCGCCTTCTCTGAAACTTGGATGTAGGGGTGACTATCAGAGACCACGACGTCCCTCCTCTCGAGGAATGTCGGGGCGGGCAGGACGACATCCGCGTACTCCGACGTCTCAGTCAGGTGGGTGTCGTGGACGACCATGAAGACGTCGTCCCTTGAGAGGCCTCTTCTGACTGCGCCGATGGCGGGCAGGGTCAGGGCTGGGTTCATCCCCTGTACGTAGACGAAGCCGAACTCGCCGGCCTCGAGCCTCTCCCCGACCGCGACCTGGCTCACGACGTTCGGCTTCCTATCTGAGAGCGCCGCGCCGGTGAGGCGGCTATAGTCTATGTACCTGCCCTGGCTGTTAGTGTAGTAGAAGCCCCTGTGCTCGCCGAGCAGCGCCGGCAGGAGGCTCACAGCCCTGACGGACTCAGCCCCCTCGGCGCACTTCTGCAGGCCTATGCCGATCATTAAGGCTGCCGGCTTCCTCGCCGCAAGCGCTTCCGCGAGGGCCTCGACGCTCTCACCCGGGATCCCCGTAGACTCCTGAACCCTGTCGGGCGTCCACCTCCTCGCCTCCTCGGCGTAGTCGTCGAAGCCCGACGTCCATCGCTCCAGGAAGGCTCTGTCAACCTCACCTCTGAGTATGAGGCTTCGGGCGACGCCGTAGGCCAGAGCGACGTCGCTCCCCTGCCTCGGGGCAAGCCAGAGGTCCGCCGCCTTAGCCGACTCGCTCCTCCTCACGTCGACGACGACTATCATCGCGCCCCGCTCCCTCCTCGCCCTGAGGGCCAGCGCCCACTGGTGGGGGGAGCTGACCCTAGGGTTGAACCCCCAGAAGACTACGACGCCCATTCCGAGGAGCCCCTCAGGCTGCATTCCATAGCTCAGCCCGTAGTGGAGCCCGAGCGCCGCGTGGCCCGAGGAGCTGCAGACCGAGTAGTCGGTCCTAGTCGCGCCGAGGGCGTTCCAGGGCCTGAGGCTGAGCTGCGAGGAGAGGAGGCCCGTGTTCCCCGAGTAGTCTAGGAGGAGGACGCCGCCGGGCCCCCGCTCCGCCAGGACGCGCCTCAGCCTCGTTGCGATGATGTCGAGAGCCTCATCCCAGGAGATGCGCATTAGCCCACGCCCAGGCTTTTGCCCCTTCCTGACGAGGGGGTGGAGGATGCGCTCGGCGCTATAGACCCTCTCTGGGTCAGAGACACCCCTCGGGCAGACGAAGCCTGCGGTCACGGGGTTGTCTGAGCCGCCTGATACGGAGACGAGCCTCCCATCCTCGACGCGGGCGTCCATGAAACAGGAGTCGGGACAGTCCCTCGCGCACGTCGTCCTCACGATCAAGGCGGGCACGGGATCAGAGTGAGCCCACGGCTTTAATAACCTGAGATCGCCGGGCAACCTTCAGGTGACGTTGACCCAAACCTATATAAGAGCCACGGGGCGAGATGCTTCTAAAATTGTTGGTGTGGCTTAATGGGTTTCCGTGAGAAGTTCGAGAAAGCGGAACAAGCCTTAACATTCAACGACGTCATCCTTCTCCCTGGCTGGACGACCATCGAGCCCTCCGAGGCCAGCGTCTCGACGAGGGTCACGAGGAACGTCGCGCTTAACGTCCCCTTCATCTCATCCCCCATGGACACTGTGACCGAGAGCGAGATGGCGATAGCCCTCTCCAGGCAGGGCGGCCTGGGGGTCCTGCACAGGAACTGCTCTGCGGACGAGGAGGTGGATATGGCCCGCGGCGTGAAGAGGGCCGAGGCGCTCATCATCAGGGACGTGATCACCGTCTCCCCCGACACCACGGTCGAGGACCTGCTGAGGCTGATGGACGAACACCACATCAGGGGGTTCCCCGTCGTCGAGAACGGGGACAGGCTGGTGGGCATCGTCACGGGCAGGGACGTGAGGCTGGCGGACAACAAGCTGAAGGTCAAGGACGTGATGACGAAGGAGGTCATCACAGGCACCGAGGAGACGAGCCTAGAGGAGGCGAAGAGGGTCCTCCACGAGCACAGGATAGAGAAGCTCCCCATCGTCGACAAGGCCGGCAGGGTGAAGGGCCTCATAACGATGAAGGACATCGGGCTCAAGGGCACCTACCCGGACGCAGTCAGGGACGAGGAGGGGCGCCTCATCTGCGCGGCCGCCGTCAGCCCCTTCGACCTCGAGAGGGCGAAGAAGCTCGACAAGTTCGTAGACATCATAGTCACGGACGTCGCCCACTTCCACAACAGGAACTGCTTCGAGGCGACGAAGAAGATGATGAAGGCCGTCTCGGCCGAGATCGTCGTAGGCAACATAGGCACCTACCAGGCGGCTGAGGACTGCCTGACAAAGCTCGACGGCGTCGCGGGATTCCGCGTAGGCATCGGGAGCGGCAGCATCTGCAGCACCAGCATAGTCACCCGGGCCGGCGCGCCTACACTATACGCCACGAGCAGCGTAGCCGACGCAGTCAAGAAGTACAAGGCGGACGTGCCCATCATAGCGGACGGCGGCCTCAGGAACCCCGGCGACATAGCCCTCGCCCTCAGCGTGGGAGCCTCATGCGGGATGATGGGGAACGTCTTCGCCGGCTGCAGCGAGTCCCCCGGCCGCCTCGTCGCCATGGAGGGGCGCTACTACAAGGAGTACTACGGGATGGGCTCCGCGAGGGCGCGGAAGAAGCGCTTCGTCCAGGACAGGTACAGCCAGCCGAGCAAGGCGATCTCGGAGGGCGTAGAGGGCTGGGTGCCGTACAGGGGACCGGTCGGCGACATAGTCACGGAGTTCGTCGGTGGCCTAAAGGCCGCGATGGGCTACGTCGGCGCGTCGACCATCCCGGAGATGTGGGAGAAATCCCGGCTAGCCCTCGTCACCGAGCGCGGCTCACACGAGATAGGGCCCCACGACATCATGCTGCCGGGCACGAGCAGGACAACCTAAACCACATTCCCCCCTTTTTCCTGAAAAAGCATATAGCCGCTACCAGCGTAGCCTTTCCCCAAATGGAGGAGCGGCTTCATGGCGGCTAGGAGGGCGCTCATAAGCGTCTACGACAAGTCCGGCCTAGAGGGGCTGGTCGAGGCGCTGGGGGAGCTCGGCTTCGAGATCGTCAGCTCAGGTGGCACCGCGAAGAGGGTTAGGGAGCTCGGCTACAAACAGTTGACCGAGGTCTCAGACTACACCGGCTTCCCGGAGAGCCCGGGGGGGCTGCTGAAGACCCTACATCCTAGGGTACACGGTGGTCTGCTTCTGAGCCGTGGAATCCCGGAGCACCGCGCCTACATGGACAAGCACGGCATACAGCCCTTCGACCTCGTAGTGGTCAACCTCTACCCGTTCGAGGCGACTGTCGCGAAGGGGGCGGACCTGGAGAAGGCCACCGAGAACATAGACATAGGCGGCCCCACTATGATCAGGTCCGCGGCGAAGGCGGCGCTCCTCTACGGCAGTGTCGCCGTCGTCACCGACCCCTCACAGTACCCGGAGATCATAAAGGCGCTGAGGAGCCACGGCGGCGAGCTCCCGAAGAGGCTCGTCAGGAGCCTAGCCGAGAAGGCGTTCAGGCGGACGTCGGCGTACGACTCGGCGATAGCCGAGTATCTGGAGGCGGATGAGAAGTGAGCAGCATAAAGAGGCTTTACAGGACTAGGCTCGAGGAGAGCTTCCCCGGCACCGTTAAGCTGGTGATCGGGGACGAGGAGATAGAGTACGTGAAGGCGCAGAGCCTCCGCTACGGCGAGAACCCCCACCAGCCGGCTGCCTTCTACGCGCCGACGAAGGGGAAACTCACCGTGGGAGCCATGAATATCCTGAAGACGGGGAAGGGCGGCCTCAGCCAGACGAACATCGAGGACATGAACAACGCGCTCAACATCGTCAGATACTTCGACGAGCCGGCCTGCGCCGTGATGAAGCACGTCAACCCGAGCGGCGTCGCCGCGGCGAGGAAGGGCGACAGCCTCAAGACGGTCTTCCAGCGCGCGAGGGACAGCGACAGCGTGGCGGCATTCGGCTGCGTCGTCGGCTTCAACTGTGGGGTCGACGCAGAGACGGCGCGTGAGATGCTTGAAGGCTACGTCGAGGCGGTGATAGCGCCTGGGTACGACGCCGGTGC
>CAZYUK010000102.1:0-5612 GCA_964650675.1 uncultured Candidatus Bathyarchaeia archaeon | reverse complement strand
CCACGACGGTGCCCGCCTCCTTGATTATCTTGCTGTACTTGGCGATGGTGTTGAGGCCGATGTCGTAGATGTTCGTCTCGTCTGTGAGCTTCTCCACGAGGACCTCTATCCGTCCGCCCTTCGTGTCCAGGGCGACGTCGACGGGGAGCTCTATGACGCCGTCATAGTTCCTCAGGATGTCGCCCGCAGCCTCGACGAGCTTCCTGTCCTCGTCCTTCAGCCCCCCGAACTTCTCCGGCATCCCGCCCTGGGCCATGTAGAAGCTCTCCCTGATGAGGCCCCCTATCAGGATGCTGTCCGCTATCCTGTCCCTGCAGACGCGGCGTATGACGGGTATCCTGTCGTCGACCTTGGCCCCGCCGAGTAGGTAGACGCATGGACGGGTGGGGTTGTAGGTCACCTTGTTCAGGGCGCCCAGCTCCCTCTCCATCAGCCTCCCCGCGACCATAGGCATCACCTCGCCGAAGGCCGTGAGGCTCGCGGAGCCCCTGTGGGCCGCGGCGAAGGCGTCGTTGACGCAGAGGTCGAAGAAGGGCGCCAGGGTCTTCACCATGTCGGTCTTGGCGAGCTCCTCGGGCGGCGCGTCGAGGTTCTCGTCCTTGTGCATCCTCAGGTTGTTGAGGACTAAGACCTCCCCCCTCTTCAGCGCCTTTATGGCTTCCTGAGCCTTCGGGCCGTCTATGTCCTCTACGAAGCGCACCTTCCCGCTGTGGTACATCCGTAGGACCCTTGCGTGGAGCTCAAGGCTTGTGAAGTCGTACTTCCCCGGCCTGCTCTGGTGGGCGCCGACGACGACCCTCGCCTCGCGGAGGTCCCTGAGGGTGGCCTCTGTGGCCTTTATCCTCGAGTCGTCCAGGATGCGCTTCGAGTTGGGGTCGAGCGGGGAGTTCACGTCCACGCGCAGGAAAATGGTCTTCCCCTTCACCTCGACATCGTCGAGGGTCAGGAAGTCGAAAACCATGGCTGTTCCACCTGAATTAACCTGTTCCTCATATAAGATTAGTGTTGCCTCTATCCCAAGCCAACCATCCCGTTCGGCGCATCATCGACGCCAGATGAGGCAAAAAGGCAGGGTATACAATCTAATGGCAAATATTTTTATCGTTAGATGATTACCCTCGTCGGAGTAACGGCAAAACAATCTATTTTACCCCTCATACCAGCTTGGTAACGTTTAATAGGAATCGTTCGGAAGGCTAATTGAGGTTCAATATAATGAAAACCTATGTGAAGATCTACGGGCCACCGCTCCTCGGCGCCATCAAGGCGCTCGAGAAGCTATCGGTCGACATGCCCCAGGTCTGCATCTATGATACTGTCATCGCCTCCTCGGACGTCGAGACAAACGACATGGAGGGCATCATCCATTACTTCGCATCCGTAGGGAGCGAGGTGCCTAGGGAGAGGTGCGACAAGATCGTCAGCAAGTCCGGCGAGAGCCTGGGCGAATACGACTTCTTCTTCGAGTGGTTCAAGAAGCCGACGATGAAGGACATAAACGACCTCATCGAGAAGGTCGACGAGACACTGGAGCCACTAGGCGTCAGGTATACGTTGACGACGAAGTAAGCCTTTAACCCTCTTCTATTTTTTTCGTTTCAACATAGCGGTTGATGTAGGCGTAACTCTCGAAGGGCAGCCGCTCCGGCCGCGCCCCCTCGGCCTGGGCCTGCTTCTCAGTCAGGTATGGATGGATCTTGTCTGAGTGCCTGCCAACGTTGACCAGAGTTATCAGCTGGTAGCCGGCCGGTATGCCCAGCGCCGCCTTTACTGCATCCTCGTCGTAGCCGCCTATCGGGTGGGCGACGAGGCCGAGCTCGGTCGCCCTCAGGATCATCGTCGCCGTGGCCATGCCCACGTCGAAATGGTGGTAGTCCCGCCCCCTGATCCTGCAGTCGTCCTCCGCCCTGCTGAAGACGGCGACTATCATGCTGGCCAACTCGACCCACTTGTTCGACTTGGGCAGGGCCGCGTGCACCTTGGCGAGCTGCCCGGGGTCGTAGACGAAGACGAACCTCCAGGGCTGTTTGTTGAAGCATGAGGCTGATAACCCGGCGTGGGTGGCGAGGTCCCTGACGAGTTCCTCGGTGATCTCGACGGGCTCGAGGCTGCGGTAGGCCCTCCTGGCCTTGATGGCGTCTGTTACGTTCATTTACCCTATTCCCCGGATCCTCCCAGAGAACCAAGATGATCCAAGAAACAGGGTTATTTAAACAGTCTCGAATGATTCCTGGCCCCGCTCAGGCCTCCTGAGGTCGTAGAAGGCGTTCTGGACCACCTCCGGGAGCGCAGGGTGGATGTACATGGCGTCCATGATCGGGTAGGCCTCACCCTGGCCCGCGTTCATCACGTCTATAACCTCCTGGATCAATGTGGGCGCCTCCGGCCCGATTATATGGGCGCCGAGGATCCTGTGGGTCTTCTCCTCGACGATGACCTTGACGAAGCCATCCTCCTCCCCCATCGCCTCACCCTTCGCGGTGTCCCTGTAGTTCGACCTCCCAACGAGGACCCCGAGCCCCCTGCCCTCAGCCTCAGCCTGGGTGAGGCCGACGGAGCCTATCTGAGGCCAGCTGAAGACGGCGTAGGGCACCATGTCGTAGTTCAGGCTCTCCCTGTGTCCGTGGCTGAAGGCGTGCCAGACGAGTGAAGCCTCCTTGTTAGCGACGTGCTTGAACATCGCCCTGCCTATGGCGTCCCCGAACGCCCAGATCCTGGGCTTAGTCGTCTCGAAGAACTCGTTCACCTTGATGTAGCCCTTCTCGTCCAGCTGGACGCCCGTCCTCTCGGGCCTGAGGAGGTCGGCGTTGCTGCGTAAGCCGGCAGCTATGAAGAGGCTCTCCGCCATGAAAACGTGGGTCTTGCCCCCCTTATTCGATGCGGTGACCTCTTTTAGGCCCCCCTTCTCTCGGACCTCCGTGACCTCAAGCCCCGTCTCGACGCTCATCCTGCCCCGGAGCGCCTTCATCAGCGCCTCCGAGACCTCGGGCTCTGCATACCTAAGCAGCCTCGGACCCCTGCCTACGATGGTGACCTCGACACCCATCGCCGAGAAGAAGTGGGCCATCTCGGCGGCTATGAAGCCCCCACCCGCGACGATCATGCTCCTCGGCAAATCCCTCAGATCCCACACATTGGCGCTCGTAAGGTAGTCGACGCCGTCGAGCCCTTTCACAGGCGGGATCATGGGGCGGGCGCCGGATACTATGAAGATGTTCTCGGCTCTTATCGTCTCGTCGCCGACCCTCATCGTGTAGTCCGAGACGAACTCCCCTGTCGTGTTGTAGTACGTGAGGCCCTTTGTCCTCCTCACCGCCTCCTCGAGGTGGCTTCTGTCCTCGGCTATGGATCTCCTCATCCGGTCCATGATGAAGCCGAAGTCCACCTTCTCTATCCTCGCCCTCACGCCGAGCCTCTCAGCCTGCCTGATCTGGAGGACGAGGTCGGCAGCGTATATAACCATCTTCGACGGTATGCAGCCCCTGTTGAGGCAGGTGCCGCCGAAGGCGTCCCTCTCGACGAGCGCCACCTTTCTCCCCGCCCGGACCGCGGCCTCGGCTATCGTCGCCCCTGAGCCGGAACCGACGACCAGGACGTCGAAGGTCTCCATGATTAGGGCTTGGAAACGGCCGATTTTAGACCTTGCCATTTGCCATTAGGTTTTCCCGGGGGAAACCAATTATCCCTCATCGGCCGTTCATTGATCGGTGTCTGTGTTGAGGATAGGCGTTGCGAGCTTCTCACACGAGACCTGCACCTTCTGCCCCGAGGAGACGACGCTCGAGGCGTGGGAGAGGGGCGGCATCAGGTACGGCCCAGACGCCCTCAGGACAGAGGGGGAGGGCAAATCCTACATCACCGGCTTCAAGGAGGCGGCCGAGGGCGAGGCGGACGTTGAGCTCGTCGGCGTCCTGAGGACGATGGGGCCGAAGACGACCGGCATGGGGAGCTGGCTGACGGGTGAGGCATTCGACACGATAGCCGGCAGGATCGTGGACGGCATGAGGGCGGCTGGGCCCCTCGACGGCGTCCTGCTCGCGCTTCACGGTGCGATGGCGGTGACCGGGGTGCCGAGGCCCGAGGCCGAGCTGTGCAGGAGGGTGAGGGGGGTCGTCGGGAGGAGACCCATAATGGTTACCCTCGACCTGCACGCCAACGAGGATGTCGAGCTGGCGAACGCCGCCGACGCCGTCTTCATCCTGAAGACGTACCCCCACCTCGACGGCCATGAGATCTCCGCGAAGGCGGCTCGGTGCATGATAGAGACCGTCAGGGGAGGCTTCAGGCCCGTGATGGCTGTGAGGAAGCCGGGCGTCGTCTCCGCCAGCGTCTTCCAGGCCTCAGCCGTCCGGCCGATGAAGCTGGTGTACGATCGCTGCAGGCAATGGGAGGGCAGGGGCGTCTACTGCGCATCAGTGGCTCCCGGCTTCGCCTACGCCGATGTCCCCGACGTGGGTGCCTCGGTCTTCGTCGTCGCGGACGGCGACCGCGCACTCGCCGAGGAGGCGGCGCAGGACCTCTCAGACCTGATCTGGAGCCTGAGGAGCGAGCTCACGAGGCCGTTGCCCAAGGCGCCGGAGGGGGTCGCCGAGGTAATCAGGATGGTGCGCGAGGGTGTGAAGCCTGTCGTCATAGCGTACCACGACGACAGGATGGGTGACGGAACCCACGTGCTTCGTGAGCTGATCCGTCAGGGGGCGCGTAACTGGTGCTCGACGAGCGTCGCCGACCCTAAGGTCCTGCACATGCTCGCCGAGAAACACAGGGTCGGGGAGCGCGTGACCGTCAGGATGGGCGGCTGGTCCCACCCAACCTCCGGTGAGCCCGTGGAGGTGACGGGCGTGATCGAGCACCTCGGAAGCGCCGATTGGGTGGAGACCGGTCCGATGGGGAGGGGCGCCGTTGAGCACGAGGACCTGGTCGCCTCCCTCGACCTCGGGGAAAACAGGCACGTGGTCGTGAGCGAGGAGCTGAGGGCGCCGATGAGCGCCGACCCACTCAAGGCGATAGGCATCGACGTCGATGGCCTTGACATCGTGGAGATCAAGAGCAGGGTCCACCACAGGGCGTTCTGGGACACCTGGGGTAGGGTCGACTTCCCCGTCGACCCGCCTGGGACGACTCCCGCCGACCTGCTCACGCTGAGGTACGAGAACGCGCCCTGGGACGCCTACCCGATAGGCGGGAAGTGGAGGCCTACTCGAGCCTAACGGTCCCATACTTCCCGTAGTAGTCCAGCCAGAGCCTCCTCATATCGGCGTCGAGGCTGTCCTTGATCAGGCCGTAGATGGTCTTGATGTTCTGGATGCTGAAGACCCTGATGCCGAGCTCCTCCTTAATGTTCTCGACGGCGCCCTTCGGCTCTATGTTGTCCTTGTCCCCCATCTTCTCCTGCCTGTCGACGGCGATGACGAGGCCGACGACCTTGTGGTCGCGGAGGAGGCGGAGCTTCTCGAAGGTGTCGAGCTTCGTAGCGCCCGTGGTTATGGTGTCGTCGACGACGAGGATGCGCTGCCCCGGCTTGTAGTAGCCTGCGCCGACGATGACGCGGTCGGCGGTGAGGTCGCCGTAGCTCTTCTCCTCCTTCCTGTCGTACATGTAGCGCTTGTCCA
>CAZYUK010000101.1:0-5707 GCA_964650675.1 uncultured Candidatus Bathyarchaeia archaeon | reverse complement strand
GGAATATCTCTGGGCCGCGCCTGAGGACCTTGAAGACCTTGATCTTGGCCGATCCATGTGTGAGCGTGCCCGTGTCGTATGGCTGGCCTCCTGACTCGGGGTAGAAGGCTGTCCTGTCGAGGACGACGAATCCGGGGCCGGACTTGACGACCTCCGCGTCGAACTCCCTGAGGTGGCTGTCGTCGGCGTAGAGGGGGAGGCTGTTGGTGTCCACGCCACTTATGATCGCTGTGGAGGGGAATCAGCTTTGTGCCGGGGCGAACACCTGGATGCGCTGCCTTTCCAGGGTCGATTAACTTGTGGGCGGCCTCACGCCGAGGGTGACGGCTATGTCCAGCTTGGCACCGTCTCTCAAGACGCTCAGGGTTACGATGTCACCCGGCCTCTTGGTCCTCTGTATGTACAGCAACAGGCCGTAGAAGTTCTTGAGGTCGTTCCCGTCGGCTCCGGTGATCACGTCTCCGCCCACGCGCAGAGGAGCTCCGTCTACCGTCACGATCCTCGTGCCACCCTTCACGCCTGCCCTGTCGGCTGGCCCGCCTAGCGTGACGGTGACCACAAGGGCGCCGTGGGTCCCGGCGCCCAGGCTCATCGCCGATAGAACCCCGGGGGAAAGGTCGGCTCCGTTGATGCCGATATAGGCATGGTCGTAGCCCCCCGTGGAGATGAGGCTCGCGACCTCCATGCTTATCGTGTCGCTTGAGACCGCGAACCCTATTCCGTTCGAGGTCTGGGAGGGGATGGCGGTGTTGATGCCAACGACCTCACCCGCCGCGTTTAGGAGGGGGCCGCCGCTGTTCCCAGGGTTGATGGGCGCGTCGGTCTGTATGACGTCCACGATCACGTACCCGTTCCCGGAGTCCATCTCCCTGCCAAGGGCGCTTACTATCCCCTGTGTGAGGGTGTCCGCGAGGCCGTATGGGTTCCCGATGGCGAGGACCGGCTCCCCTACCCTGAGGGCTGATGAGCTGCCGAGCCTGAGGGGTTTCAACAGGCTCGTCGGCGCGTCGACCCTGATCACCGCTATATCGGAGTACGGGTCTGCACCGACGACGGTGGCCTTCACAGTGGTGCCGTTGAGGAACGTGACGGCGATGCCGCCGCTGAGGGCGCCTTCGATCACGTGATTGTTGGTCACTATTATCCCCTGCGTGTTGTAGACGAAGCCGCTGCCCTGAACCGTTCCAAGCCGAACCGTGACCTTGATGAATACGACGCTGTCCTTGACAGCTTCAAATATCTTGACGGCGTCCAAGCCGGAGGATATCTGGGGGATACCTCCCGAGTTGGCGATTGAGAAGTTCAGTGACGTCAGTCGGGCGTTTGACTCCGCCAGCTGGTTGCTGAGGCCCTGCAGGGAGGAGGTCAGCTCCGAGACCTGCCCCCTGAGGATCGTGTTCTCGCTGCTCCTGGTGTAAAACACATAGGCCGTGAGCCCGATGTTCGTGATGACCAACGCTATAATTAGAGCCGTGAGGGCGCTTCGGCCACCTCTCCTGGGGCGATTCTCCTCGATCCTCACCTCATTCTCCGAACCAGTCACCTCCTCCTGAGCTTCTTATAGAGCAGTGCGAAGCAGCCCACCGCCGCGAGCAGGAGCACTATTCCGTAGATGCTCCAGGACGACTCCACGTTGACGGTGACCCTGATCACCTGTTCAGTCGTCTCCACCTGGTCGGATACGCCCTTGACGTTTACAACGTAGTCCTTTGGCGCGGTTCCCGTCGGGTTGGTGACGGACACCACGAAAGTTGCCTTATCGTTGGGGCTGAGTGTCGTCACCTTCAGGGGGCTCGTGGCTACCTCCCACCCGTCCGGGTAGGTGACCACCAGCTTCAAATTGTTGAGGGGCGAGTAGCCGCTGTTGGTCACCTCGACGGTGACCATCTTCGACTCGCCTGCGTTGGCTTGAAGGTACAGGGAATCGACCTGGATGCCTGCCTTGAACGAACCTACGATGTCGGCGTCTAGGGCGATCCTGCCCTCGTTAAGTCCGCCCGAGGCCACGACCGTGAATTCGTAGCTGTTCTGGCTGCTGCTGAGGGATGGCGTCACCTCGACGTCTATGTCCTCGTACGAGTTACCGGCGACCAATATCGATTTTATCTGTCGACCGTCCTTCGTCTTGAATGCTATCGCCCAACCATCGGGGACACCATCGACCTGGAGGCTTACAAGTTGCTCCGCGCCCGGGTTCGCGATCGTTATCGGATACACGGTCGTCTTCCCCAGCTGGATGGACTGGGAGGGATACTTCGAGGTTACAGTGATCTTCTCGCTCTCACCCTTAACCGCGACGGACAGGGGAAGATCTGAGGTCTGCGCCCCGCTCATCGCCTTCAGGAAAAGGGGATACACGCCGGCCATCGAGTTGCTTGGGACGCTACCGGCGACGTGGACGGTGACGGCCTCGCCGCCGCCGAGGGCGACGGAGCCTATATTCTCGCCCCTGTCATTCTTCAGGTAGACCTCCCACGACGATGGATACTCGAGGTCGAGCGTGAAGGTCTCCTCGTAGAAGAGGGGGTTCTGCACGGACACCAGGAAGTCGAAGGCGCCGCCGGGTTTCATGTTTCTGCTTGGGTAAGAGCAGCTGAGCGCGTCCCCCTCCGCCTCTACGACGTTCAGGTGGATCTTGAAGTCGGTCATCAGCTGCCCCGCCGCATGAATGATCACATCCGTGTCGACGGCGTTCACGGGTGCAACTATCTTGAGGGACAGCGAGTACGTGTTGCCCGTGGGGAGGTATACGCTCCGGACGGGCTGCCCTGCCTGGCTCAGAACCGAGGTCTCATATCCTCCGCTGTTGACCGCTGAAACGAGGATGGTCTCGGCGGCTCCGTCATTCCTGAGGGTGAAGGGGATGCTGATCTTCTCACCACTGTGGATATCTAGATCTAGAGTCGTCGCAACCAAGCTTACGCTTCTCTTCAACACGAGGTCCTTGAGGTCGTACACGTAAAACTGGGCCTTCGATAAGTTGACGTTCACTGTGTTCGTCTGGTATCCGGCCTTGTCGAACACGAGGATGTACGGCCTGTATTCGAGCAGGGTCGCGTTGAAGACCCCTTTCTCGTCGGTTTTCAGGCTCATGAGGTATTCGCCCGTCACGCCGTTGGTCAACACGCTCGACTGGACGTAGACATTAACGGTGACGCCCCCGAGGGGATGCCCTTCTTCGTCGATTACGTCACCGGAGATCGACCAGAGCTGGTCCCATGAACTGACGGAGGCGAGACTGGGAGAGATGGCTCCGAGGAGGATAACGGCAAAGAGAGTGAGGGAGAGGAGCACGGTCTTGGAGGCCGACTTCATAACAGCTCACCTGATCTCCTGCCGCGTGAAGACGACGTAGGCAGCGGCGAAGACAGCGACCAGCAGACCGACGAAGTAGATTAGGCTCGGCAGGCTCTGGAGCAAGGCCTGTCCGAGATCAATCGAGACCACCGTGACGGAGCCGCTCTGGAACTGCATCGTGCTCGCCGTCAATATCGTGTTGACGATGTTCTCATATGTGGTCGACGGAGAGAGGCCGGAAATTACCGCCCTGATGGCCTGGAAGCCTGTGGGCATCGAGAAGCTCGGCGTGCCGCCGCTGAAGCTCAACCTCATCGGGAAGAGGATCTGGCCGATGGCGTAACCGATGTTCGGTATCAGCTGAATCGAGGCTAGCCAGACGATCATCGAGGCGAGGAGGGATGTCGACGGCTCGGGAAGAACTATGGAGAGCAGAAGACCCACGGCGAGGAAGATAGCCATGTAGATCAGTGACACGCCGAAGAAGAGGAATAGGCGCATCGCCGTGTCCATTGTCATGGACAAGCCGGTGACGCTGACGAAGACGCCTACGCCCGCGAGGAAGGTTATCACGGACACCATCATGACCGCGAGGAGCCCCCCAAGGTACTTGCCATAGATGATCGTGTCCCGGTAGATCGGGTACGAGAGTAGAGTTTGGAGGCTGCCCCTCTGGCGCTCCATGTTGATGGTGTCGAAGCTGATCGCTATGGCCAAGACCCCCCCAACCAGACTGAAGTTTGTCACCATGCTGCTGAGCGCGGTGGAGAGGCTCTGGGCGGAGCCTATGACCCGGAACTCACCCGGTACCCCCTGCTGCTCTCCCTGACGGGGAATCGTACCCGCCGAACTCTGCGAGCTACTGTAGTTCAGGCCACCTTGAAAGGTCGAGACAAGGACCACTATGAGGAGGGTTCCGAAGATCAGCAGGAATTTTTTCTCGCCCACTATATCTAGGAACTCCTTCTTCGCCATGGTGAACAGTCCGGCCGTCTACACCACCCCCTGGTAACGGAGGAAGACCTCCTCGAAGTCCTCCCCCTCCTGCGCGTTGATCTGACTCCGGAGATCCGGGATCGTGCCAAGAGCAATGACAACTCCCTGCTTCATTATCGCGACCCTGTCGCAGAGCCTATTAATCTCGTGGAGCAGGTGTGTGGTGAAGATCACAGTCTTCCCCTGCTCCTTCGACAGGAGCCTGATCAGCTCCCTCATGTCTCTCGTCCCTTCAGGGTCGATCCCCTGCGTGGGCTCATCCAGTATCAGTATCTTCGGGTCCCGGACAAGCGACTGGGCTATGCCGAACCTCTGCCTCATCCCCCTTGAGAATGTGGACACCTTCGCATCTCTCTTATCGCTCAGGCCGACGAGATCGATCAGCTTATCCACCCTGCTCGCAGCTGCGTCCTTAGGGACATCGGCTAACTCAGCGTAGAAGCTGAGGTTCTGCTTGGCCGTCAGGTTACCGTAGAAGCCTACGTTCTCGGGGAGCAGACCTACATTCTTCCTAGCGAGGAGAGGATTCTGGATGATGTCGGCTCCATTGACCACAGCCGTCCCCTCAGTCGGACGTATCAGGCCGAGGAGCATCAGGATCGTTGTCGTCTTCCCGGCCCCGTTGGGTCCGAGTAGGCCGAAGATCTCACTCTCCTCGATGGAGTAGCTGACGTGGTCCACGGCTGTCACGTCGCCATACTTCTTGGTCAGGTTCTTCACTTCGATTACAGATATCATAGCCTCAACCAACTAACTTAATTAGTAACTACTAAGTTTCATGAGAGGAAAGATATATAAGGGTTTTCCCCAGGTTAGTAATTACGGAGCACGATAGTAGCATGCCTGGGGATGGCTACGCCCCTTCAGGGTACAGGATAGATGGCAAGGACTTGGAGGCGATCCTCGGCCCCCTAGAGGCGGACGTCCTAAACGCCATTTACAGCCTCAACAGACCCATCCGCGTCAGGGAGGTCTACGAGAAGATGAAGGGAGAGAGGAAGATCGCCTACACGACTGTCATGTCGACGATGAACACACTGTTCGAGAAGGCCATTCTCGACAGGAAGATCGTCAACGGAAAGGGGGGGCTTCTCTACGTCTACTGGCCGAAGATGAGCAGGTCTGAGATCGAGAGATCTGCGGTGAAGCACATCATGGACAGCCTGCTGAAGAACTTCGGTGAGACCGTGACGTCGTACCTAGTGGATCTGGAGACTTCAAATAAGAGGAAGGAAGAGGGCTGAGGTGGAGGCTTTGCAGACGCCCTTAGATATCGTGATGCTCGCGACGACGCCACCGTTCCCGCAGGTGGTGCTTTTCTCGGCGGGCACGCTGATCGCTACCCACCTCCTCCTGAGCCTCTTCAAGGTCGAGGAGCCTCGGACTAGGAGCCTTTTCTACGGCCTCACGCTCC
>CAZYUK010000100.1:0-5708 GCA_964650675.1 uncultured Candidatus Bathyarchaeia archaeon | reverse complement strand
GGGCCGCCGCCCTCGCCACGGAGTGCAGCGTCGAGCCGCGCCTGATCACGGCCGTCAGGACAGGGTTACCGAATAAAACGATGACGGATCTCGTGATGGGGAACCTCAGGGCAATCGGGCCACCGAGATACACCGACGAGGACAGGCGATTCGCTAGGGACATACAGAAGAACCTGGGTCTCAAGTCGATGGAGCAACCATACAACCTCGCCATAGTCGAGCCTGAGAACGCCTACGGCGCGTTTCACCCCGCGGACGATGTTAACGAGTTCACTTGGCACGCACCGACAGCACGCCTCTACGTGAGCAAGGCGCTGGCTCCCATCCAGGGCTTCAGGTATCCTAGGTGGGTCGAGTCGGCCCTATGCGGGATGGGTGCGACCCACAGGATGGGCGAGACCGCGGCGAAGGTGCTCGTCGCCAGCGCGCTGGATCTGTTGGAGAATCCGAAGCTGCTCAGGGCCGCCAAAGCAGAGTTTAAAAAGCGCCTCGGGATCCACCACGAGGTACCCCTTGTACCCAAGGAGGTCAAGCCACCCGTAGGGCTCCGCTGGCCGGAGTGGGTCGATAGACCGGGCTCGGAGTGGTGGATCCCTCCAACAGTTTAAGTGTGGGCGCCGCGTCAGTGGCTAGAAGTGGAAGGATTGAAGGTCGCCGACGGCGTCCAGAAGCTAATTATACCGATGAGGTTCAACCCCCTGGGGCGCACGTACTGTTACCTGCTCACCGACTCGGCGACGTTGATAGATACAGGCGTCCCTGGGAAGGACGCCTTTGCGGCACTGGAGAAGCAGCTTGCCGAGAACGGCGTCAAGCCGAGTGACCTCAAGGGTATCATCCTGACCCACCTCCACAACGATCATGTCGGCCTCGTCAATCAAATCAAACATCACTCGCTGGCCAAGGTTTTCGCGCACAGCTCCGCCCTGGAACGACTGAGGGAGCAGGCCCAATTCCACGAGAACGCGTACGAGACGATGACATCCGAGATCGAGTTGCTCGGCGGTGGTAACCTTCGGCAGTTCCTCAGCCGCTTCGAGCATTCATTCAGGGAGACGCCTGAGCCGACGCAGATAGACGCGACGCTTGAGGACTGTGAGGTTATGCGATTTGACGATACGAGCATCGAGGTCCTTTGGACGCCGGGACACGCCCAGGAACACATCTGCCTTTATGATGGCGGTAAACGGATACTCTTCAGCGGCGACCACGTCCTCCCGAAGATCACGAGCCACATCAGCCTTCACACCTACCAAAAGGGTGATCCGCTCGCCGATTACTTAGCTTCTCTGAGTAAGGTGGAGAATCTCTCTGCGGACTTGGTTCTGCCCGGCCATGAGTGGACGTTCACGAACCTCCATGAACGAGTGCAGCAACTGAAGACACACCACAAGGTGAGATGCGACGAGGTGAAGGAGGCGTTGAGGGCCGGAGAGAGGACCGTTTACCAGGTCTCGTCGAGGATATCCTGGGACAGCCGCCCCTGGCCATTCATGGACTTCTGGACGAAGAGGATGGCGGCGGCCGAGACCTACGCGCATCTCATCTACCTGAGAAACAGGGGCGAGGTCTCTGAGAGAGTCAAGGAAAAGGTCCTATATTACAGCCTAGCCTAAACTTTCAGCGCCAGACCTTGACGCCCTTCTCATGGAGGTACTGAGCGGCGAGATCTGCGATGTCGGGAGCCTTGAAGGGTATGTGGAGCGCCTTTATCTGGACCAGGAGGTCCCTGTAGCTTATCTCCTCCATTTTTCCCTTCGCCGCGAACTGGTCGAGGATGGTCTGCGCCACCCTTTCCGCGACCCTGTATTTAGGGCTCAGCGTCCTGTAATGGTGCTTCAGCGCCCCTGCGATCTCCTCCGGCGACGCAGTCTCCAACGCCCAGACTATCGGCCTAGGGCCGCCCTTAGAGGACTTGACCTTCGAGACCTTTAGAGCGGGCACTATCAGCCTTAGGGATCGGAGCCTCTTCACGGTCCTATAGACCGTCGCCTCCGGCATGCTGAGTTCCGTCTGGAGCACCCACGCCGTGGCGGCTCCGTGGAGGCAGAAGTAGAGGAAGCTCTCCGCGACGGCGGACGACGAGAAGATCTTCTCGCTGAAGCTGAGAAGTTCCTGGATGTTTTTGAGCGTCGTTGCGAGGTCGTTCTTCTCGTTCAGGAGCAGGAGCTGACGAAATACCTGCGTGTACTTGACGAAGTTGTTCTCGGCGTCGGCTCCACCATCCACCGAGCGGCTTTTATCATCGCGCAGCGCATCTTTTAAGGGCATAACTCTAGTCAAGCGTCTCCAACTCCAGAACCGCCATCGTTGGCGAAGAAACAACTTTCACGATAAGTTTATAAGATTACTTGTTAACAAGTAAACAAGTAAACAAATTAACAGGTTGGCAGGTAAACTTGACGCGCAAGACCGTCGCAATAAGGGGTCTCGATACCGGGCTGTATAACGAGGTCTTCTCCATGGCGAAGAAGGATGGGAAGCGGGTCAGCGATGTCGTCAACTCTGCGCTCAAGGCCTTCATCAACGGCGACCTGGATGAACAGAACGGGGTCAAGGGCCAACCGGAAAACACGGCTGCGGGCAGCTTCATCCTCACCATCGAGGACGAGGGCGAGGCCTCACTGTCGAAGAATGACATCCTCAACATAAGCAAGGACATGGGCCCGTTCTGGATCGAAAGCTCCGGTAACCTCATCTTCGAGAAGGACGTCGACGAGGAGACCCTCAGGGGCGTGGAGAAGATCGTCATAAACTCGGGATCGGTCAGGGTGCCCAGGAAGTCCTACGCCCAGTTCCTTATTAAATGCCAGATCAAAGGTAAGCTAGAGAAGTATTGAGCGCTCCAGAGCTCGAGGGCCGCCGCATAATCGGTGTGGAGGACGGAAGCTTCGAGGCATTTAAGCGTGAAAGGCCTCAACACACACTTCTCTGCGTAGTCAAAATGGCCGATGCCTTGATCCAGGAGGTTCTGCTGAGGAGAATAGAGGTCGATGGGAGGGACGCAACGGAGAAGCTTCTTGAGATGCTAGGTGAAACCGGCTGTGACGTCATCATCCTCGGAGGCGTATCATTCGCCGGCTTCAACATCATAGACGCATCAAAGGTTCATGAAGCGATCGGAGCCCCCGTGATCGTTTTTTCGAGGGAGAGGCCGGACAGCGAGTCGGTCAGGGAGGCTCTCAGGACCCATTTCGCAGACTGGGAGGAGAGGTGGGCCCCCATCGCCGTCCTCGGAGATGTACATCCGGCTGTAACGATGAGTTCAGAACCATCCGTCTGCTTCGAGGTCGTCGGCGCATCGCCTGAGTGGGCCGAAAAGGTGTTGAAGCACTCGGCTAGGTTGGGTAGGGTGCCTGAGCCTGTCCGTGTCGCGGGGATGATCGCAAAGGGCCTCACGTGAGCCTGTTAAAGTCTAGGTTGAAGGCCTGATGGGTCTGGAGGTCGAAGATGGTCGCCACACCGGTCGTCGGCGTCAAATTCATCCTCCTCTGGTAGGGGGTCTGGTCCTGCCAGCCGCCCGATGAGATCAGTGTCACATTCTTGTACTTCCTGGTCTCGTGGATGTGTATGTGTCCGGCCTGGAATATGTCCGGCACCGACTGTATCACCAGCCTGTCGGTCTTCTCTGGGGCAATGGGCGCATTCTGTCCATACCTGGGCGCCAGGTGTCTGCAGCGGAGGAGGAGCTCCATCGCCGTTATGGGCCTGTGGAAGTCGTGGCCCGGCGTTGAGCCGAGTATGTCGTTCAGCGCTGTGCCATGGTCCAGTAGGACTTCGACGCCGTGAAGGCTGAGCCGGCAGGGGTTCTCGAGGAGGTGGATTCGTTTGTCTGCGTAGAGATCCTCGGCGTAATTCCTTGGGATGGGGGGCTGAGGAAGGCTCTTCCGTGAGGCATCGTGGTTCCCTGGAATGACGATTATCTCCACATAGTCGGGGATCCTCGACAGGAGCTGCGAGGCGGCATGGTACTGCTCCCTGATGTCCCTGATGGTCAGCTCCTCGAGCTGCTCTGGGTAGATGCCGATGCCGTCTACAAGGTCCCCGCCTATGACAACGTACTTCACCCTTGAGGCCAGATCCCTCGAGGGCGGTGGGCCCAGCTCCAGGTTCATCCAACTGATGAACCTGTCGAAGAGATCCTCCCTGAAATATCTACTGCCGATGTGAACGTCTGATATGAAGGCCGCACAGACGGGCTCACTCGCCCTCCTCGGGGCGCTCGTGGGGATATCGGGCCAGATGAAGTCGTTTGCTATTAGTAGATCTTCCGAGAACTTCACCGCATAGACGCATATGACCTGGTCCTCGAGCACCTCGAGGCCCTTCCTCACAACCAGGGGATCCGTGGCCATTATGGTTATGGTGTCGCTTCTGTCCTCGATCTCGAGGAAGTAGCGTGGGCCACTCGTCCTCTTCTCCGTGACCATCCCTATGACCTTCAGCTTGGTCTTCACGGGAAGCTGAAGGGCTCTGGCTATGGGCACGGCTTCCTTGACGTCAACACGCCTCCGAAGGATAGCCTCGAGCCTTTCAAATCTGCTTTTGAAGTACTCTATGAAGCCCTCCGCGTCCCCTGCTGGTTGGGCGACCTCCTCCTGGAGGAGCTTGAGTTTAGGGGCCATATCCGCGGCTAGGGGGCGAATAGTCCTCGCAGGTGCTACTGTCTGCCTTGTGGGCTCCCGCATCAGGGAGGTGAGTAACCTCTCATCCAGTATGAACCTCGCTTCTAAGTCGATGTTAGCCTTGATGATGGCCTTCTCTATCAGCGCCTCTGCCTCGTCTTGGGAAAGGCCCCTTAGAAGATTGTATGCCTCCGGGCTGAGCTGGTAACCGGCCTCTATTACGCGGCTCAAAAGGGGGTTGAGGTCCTGGGACAAGAGGGTGGGCCCCTTTAACGGCTACTTCGCCTTTGACACATAGTCCTTTCTCGGCGGGCTGAAGCCCTCTACCAGAATCGTCAGATCGTCGCTGGTCGACTTCCACCTGTGGACCTCGCCACCCGGGATCGTCCATGATGTACCAGGCAGAGTCTTGAAGATTTTTCCTCCTGAAACCAACTCGCCTGCTCCCTTGAGGCATGTGCCTATTTGGTCGTTGGGGTGGGAGTGGTCTTCTATTACCGCGCCGGGTTGGGCGGTTATGTAGCAGAGGGTAAGCTTGTCCGTTGTGCCCAGAATCACGATCTCAACGCCCTTCGCCGGTGATAGGCGAGGGGCCTTAGCAACGCTGGAATCCTTCATTTCACCTAATCCGTCTTGGTCAGGGGGTATAAAGACTGTCCTCAGGTAGTCGCCTTGGCCACCTCTCCCCTCTGAAGTATGAGTTCCTTGATCTCCTTCCGGGCTGAGTACCTGTAGGGCATGCCGCTCGTGTTCCTGTCGATGAAGCCGCTGTCGTATAGCCTCTTCAGTATCCTGGCCGTGTGCTCCCTCGTCTTCTTTATGTGGTCCCTTATCTCAGGGACGGTGCCCTCCCCCAGCTCGACTATCTTCACCAGAACATCGAGCTCGGTATCTGTGAGCCGGTCGAGGACGCCGGCCTGCTGGACCGGTATCGGTGCCTCAAGGTTTGGCGCTTGTAACTGTATCCTCGGAGTAGACGCGAGCCTCTGCAGCTCCTTCTTGAAGGACTCGACGGCGCTCTCGGTGGAGTTTACCCTGTCCTGGAGTTTCTTAACCTCCTCTAGACCCTGAAGCACAGCCTCC
>CAZYUK010000099.1:0-5732 GCA_964650675.1 uncultured Candidatus Bathyarchaeia archaeon | reverse complement strand
TCGAGATGGATATCAACCCGGTCATAGTATACGGTGAGGGGAAGGGTTGTTATGCCCTCGACGTCAAAATAACTTTAACCAAGGTTTGAGCAGGTGATACTGATGGTCTACACACGGTACATCTCGGGCACGAAGTTCAGCGGAAAGACCGCCCTCTGCCTGGGCTTATTCAACAAATTCAACGAGATGGGCATGAAGGTAGGCTACTTCAAACCCGTGGGGCAGGGCCACAAGGCCGTCGAGGGAAAGCTTCAGGACCCTGATGTCCTGATGATGAAGGAGGTGATCGGCCTATCCGAGCCCCTGGAGGAGCTGTGCCCCATAATCCTGGGGAGCCATTACCTCGACCTTATAGGGGAGAGTTGCGTCGACTCGAGGAACAAGGTGCTCGACGCCTACAGGAAGGTGAGTGAGGGCAAGGATGTCCTCATAATCGAGGCAGCTCAGACCCCTGAGCTCCTCTCATGCTCCAACCTCGACCTCTCATCCCTCTCTAAGGAGTTCGGCGCCAAGGTGATATTCTCTATCAAGGGGGACAACGATTCATCAGCCGACAAGGCCCTCCTTTACCGGGACTATCTCACCGGGAAAGGCGTCGACTTCCTCGGCGTAGTTATCAATTTTGTTCCTTTCCATCAGCTTGAGCGGATGAGGGGCGTCGTCAACAACGTCCTGGAACGCTGCCAGATCAGGGTACTCGGCGTGGTCCCAGACCATAGAGAGTTAACTCTCCCCACCGTTCAGGAGGTCGTCAATGTCCTCGACGCTGAGGTGCTCGCGGGGAAGAGGAAGCTGGAACGGATCGTGGACAACTACCTCGTGGGCGCCATGGCGCCTGAGGCTGCGATGAGTTGGCTGAGGAAGAGCGTCGACAGAGCATTCATAACCGGCGGCGACAGGACCGACCTCGTGCTGATGGCGCTTGAGACGAAGCCGAGCGCAATAATCCTCACGGGAAACATATATCCCCCCACACAGGTCATCTCCTCCGCCGACTCTAAGGGGGTTCCACTCCTCCTGGTACCAGACGACACATTCACAACGGTCACCAAACTCGAGGTCCTCGATGGAAGGATAGTCCCGATGCCGATGTCGACGAAGAAGATACAGCTGACGCGGAAGATAATGAGTGAGTACATCGACTGGGGCCTCATACTCGATGGATTCGAGAACTGGAAGAGGAACAAGAAGAGGATGACACGTGGGACCCAGAAGCCATGAGTGGCTCTGACTCTAAAACCATCGGGGGAACGATGGAGGAGACCAAGGAGAGGCACGTGAGATACCTCAGGGCGATGAACAGCCCAGTGAGGAGGGAGATATTAAGAGCACTGAAAGAGGGGCCGGCCACCATCGAGGCCCTTAAGGAAAAAACAGGTATGGATGAGAAGGCTCTCGCCTGGCACCTGAGCATCCTAGAGTACGGCTACTGCGTCGAGAAAAAGGTAGAAGGTAGCACGGTTATCTACAAACTCACTCAAGAGGGGCAGGTCGTAGATTACGTCGACAAGTAGACACTTCTAGCATTTACGCAGGAAATCTATCGCTAATTCTATAAACGATTTGAATAAACCTAGATCGGGATCACGGTTTGCTGAGTTTAAACAAATTGGCAATGAAGCGTGTAAGGCAGTTCCTCGACGAACCCGAGTATTATAATGTCATTGTAGAGAGGCTGCCTTCAGGTGCGACGATCATAGATACCGGGCTGAACGCCGTCGGTGGGTACGAGGCCGGATTGATGACGACTCGCGTGGCCATGGGCGGCGCGGGGGCTGTCAGTTTAGGGTATGCGGACTATGGTGGGCTTAAGCTTCCGACGGTAGTCGTATCTACAGATTACCCCGCACTCTCCCTATTCGGGGCACAGCTCGCCGGCTGGAAGATCTCGGTCGAGGATTACACCGGCGACGGCTCAGGGCCCGCGAGGGCGTTGGCGTTGAAGCCTAAGAAGGTCTTCCAGAAGATCGAGTACAAGGACTCCGCCGATGTCGCCGTTCTCCTCCTCGAGGGGCACAAGAAGCCGACGGACACGGCTGCAAGGTTCATAGCGGAGGCCTGCGGCGTCAGGCCTGAGAATGTCTACATGCTTCTCACGACGACGACATCGATGGCCGGGATGGTCCAGATTTCGGGCAGGGTCGTGGAGACCGGCCTGTTCAGGCTCGATGTCCTCGGCCTGGACCTGAAGAAGGTGAGGTACGCGGTCGGGTACGCCCCCATAATGCCGCTTCACGTCGACGGCGGGAAGGCTATGGGGAGGGCGGAGGACGCCCTCACGTACGCCGGTGTAACGAGCTACGTCGTGGATGAGGATGAGCCTGTTCTCAGGCAGATGGCGGCGAACGCGCCGTCAAGCAACTGCCAGGATTACGGGAAGACCTCGTACGAGATATACAAGGCCGTGGACTTCGACTTCACCAAGATCGATCCAGCCCTGTTCGCACCGGCTGTGGTGACGCTCATCTCCGCCAAAACAGGCGCGGCCTTCATCAACGGGAAAATAAACGATGAAGTGATAAGGAGCTCCGTCTCCTCCTAGGCCTGGAGCCCTCACCTCATTTCTTCTTGACAAATTTTAATATGTAATTAGGTTATTAATGATGATAATTCTGGCTGGGAAGTCGCTTGACAGAAAAAATAGATGTTAGCCTCCTGACCGGTCGCTCACTCGATCAGGCCGTGGGACTCGAGATAGGGAAGATGTCGAAGGAATATTTCAACAGCGTAAGCTGCATTGAACTAAATAAAACAGACGTAGAAGCCCTTAGGCTCGAAAAAGACGTACCCGTGGAGGTCTCGACGAATCACGGCAGGGTTGTCCTGAGCTGGCGCATCTCAGAGGGACTGTCACCGGGCTCAGCCTTCGTCGCCTACGGGCCCTGGGCAAATCAGATCCTCGGCTCAGAGACCAATTGCACAGGCACCCCCCAGTACAAGGGTGTCAAGGCAATCGTGAAGCCAGCTAGAGACGAACATGTCCTGACCATCACTGAATTGGTTAAGGCGCTGAAGGAGACTTCCTGATGGTTATCCACACCGATGTGATCTGTCCCTTCTGTGGAAGCCTCTGCGACGACATCGAAGTCAACGTGGAGTCGAATAAGATAGTCGGCATAAAGAATGGCTGCGTAATCTCACGTTCCAAATTCATGAACTACGACGTCGAGAGAATCACGTATCCGACTGTCGATGGTAAAAGGGTGCGGTACGGAGAGGCGGTTGATGCAGCGGCGAAGACCCTCGCGGAGGCCAAGAGGCCCATAATATACGGTTTGAGTAAGACCGAGAACGACGCGATAAGGAAGGCCGTCTATCTCACTGAGCTCATCGGGGGCGCCGTAGATAACACAACATCCGTCTGCCATGGCTCAAGCATCCTCGCCATGCAGCATGTAGGGTCGGCGACCACGACGCTCGGCGAGGTGAAGAATAGGGCCGACGTCATCATATTCTGGGGTGCAAACCCGATCGAGGCCCACCCAAGGCACCTCATTCGCTACTCGGGTATGCCGAAGGGGATGTACAACCCGAACGGCAGGAAGGACCGCTACATAGTCGTGGTCGACGTGAGGGAGACCAAATCCGCGAAGATCGCTGACCAGTTCATCAGGATACAGCCGAACACAGACTTCGAGGTCCTCCAAGCCCTGAGGGCGGCGGTGAGGGGCGAGGCGATCCAGGGCGACGTTATCGGCGGCGTCTCGGTCAGCGTAATCAGGGCGCTGGCCGAGAAGATGAAGGGCGCACGCGTCGGCTGCCTCTTCTACGGCCTGGGCCTCAACCAGAGCGAGGGGAAACACATGAACATAGATGCGATGTACAGCCTGGTCTCCGAGATGAACCTCCACACGAAGTTCGCCGTCAACCCGATGAGGGGCTGCTACAACGTCACGGGCGCCAACATGGTGACCGCCTGGCAGACCGGCTACCCATTCGCCGTGGACATGAGTCGAGGCTACCCACGGTATAATCCCGGCGAGTACACAGCCGTCGACATGCTGGCGCGTAAGGAGGCGGACGCCGCCCTGGTGATGGGCTCAGATCCAGCCGCCACGTTCCCCATAGACGCGGTCAGGCACCTCGCCAAGATACCCGTGATAACGCTTGAGAGGAAGATGACGCCAACGGCCATGCTCAGCAAGATAGTGATACCTGTCGCTACGTCTGGCATCGAGTGCGACGGGACGGCGTACCGTATGGACGTGGTTCCCCTCAAACTGAGGAAGGTGGTGGACCCACCTGAGGGCGTCTACCCAGACGCAAGGGTCCTGGAGGATATCATTGAGAGGGTCAAGGTCCTCAAGGAGGGCTCAGAATGAACGACATCATAGTGAAGGGCGGATATGTCTACGACCCGTCGAACGGCATAGATGGAGAGAAGAAGGATATCCTCATCAGCGGCGGCAAGGTCGTCGAGAGGCTCAAGGGACGTGGCGCGAAGATTGTCGATGCCTCAGGCATGGTGGTGATGCCCGGCGGCGTGGACCTCCACAGCCACATCGCCGGCTCGAAGGTCAACACGGGGAGGATGCTGAGGCCGGAGGATCACAGGAAGGACGTCGTTCCGAGGGGCAGGATAACGCGCTCAGGAGTTGGGTACAGCTGTCCCTCAACATTCGTGACAGGCTACAGGTACGCCCAGATGGGGTACACCTCGGTGATTGAGCCAGCCATGCCGCCGCTCGGGGCGAAGCATGTACACGAGGAGCTCAACGACACACCGATGCTTGACACGGCCGCCTTCCCCCTCTACGGCAACAACCTCTTCACCCTAAAGTACGTGAAGCAGGGCGATATGAAGATGCTTAAGGCGTTCGTCCTCTGGCTCATGAGGGCGACGAAGGGCTACGCCATAAAGATCGTGAACCCGGGCGGCGTCGAGAACTGGAAATGGGGCCGGAACGTCGGGGGCCTCGACGACATCGTGGAAAATTACGAGGTGACACCCCGGCAGATAATCACTAGCTTGGCGAAGGTTAACGAGGAGCTGGGGCTGCCCCACACGATCCACCTCCACTGCAACAATCTCGGAGTGCCTGGAAACTACAAGACCACCATCGAGACCATGGACGCCGTGAAAGACATCAAGCCTAAGAAAGGTAGGAAGACAACGATCCACGTCGTCCACGTCCAGTTCAATGCGCTTGATGGTGATAACTGGGGGAATGTCAGGTCCGGCGCCTTGCAGATAGCGAAGTACGTGAACGCCCACGATCACGTGACGATTGACCTCGGCCAGGTGATCTTCACAGACACAACAACAATGACAGGCGACGGCCCATGGCAGTTCAGACTGTGGAACCTGTCGGGCAACAAGTGGGTGAACAAGGACGTGGAGATGGAGGCGGGCGCCGGGATCGTCCCATACACCTTCAGGAAGGAGAACCCAGCGAACTCCATTCAGTGGGCGATAGGGCTCGAGCTCGCATTGGAGGTCTACGATCCCTGGAGGGTTTACCTGACGACGGATCACCCGAACGGTGGCCCCTTCATCTTCTACCCGAAGGTGATAGCCTGGCTCATGAGCAGGAAGGCGCGCAACGAGACCATGCTCGAGGTGAACAAGGCCTGCATGAAGAGGTCGACTTTGATTGATTGCTATAGGGAATATACATTCAATGAGATAGCCACCGTGACGAGGGCCGCGACGGCCAAGGCGTTGGGGATGCCACACAAGGGGCATCTCGGCGTTGGTGCGGATGGTGACGTCTCGGTATACGATATCAACC
>CAZYUK010000098.1:0-5886 GCA_964650675.1 uncultured Candidatus Bathyarchaeia archaeon | reverse complement strand
CCCTCAAGGCGGCGGGGCTGAGGCGGGTCAACGTCAGCCTCCACAGCCTCAGGCCTGACATCTTCAAGAAGATCACGGGCTGCGAGTACGTCGACGAGGTGGAGAACGGAGTCAAGGCCGCGGTCAGGGTCGGACTGACCCCCGTGAAGCTGAACGTCGTCGTGATTAAGGGTCTCAACTCGGATGAGATACCCGACATAATCGAGTTCTCGAAGGAGGTCGGGGCGGTCGTTCAGCTCATAGAGTACCAGCCCCTGGAGCGCGGCGCGGAGGGCTTCGACGAGCATCACTTCGACCTGAAGCCGCTTGAGGAGAGGCTCGCCGCTGAGGCGGTGAGCGTCGTCGAGAGGGACATCCACAGGAGGAAACAGTATAGGCTCAAGGGAGGTGCCTTGGTCGAGGTCGTCAGGCCGATGCACAACACTACCTTCTGCAGGTACTGCACTAGGCTCAGGGTGACCAGCGACGGTAGGCTGAAGCCCTGCCTGATGAGGGACGACAACCTGATAGAGCTCGTCTCCCATATCAGGAGGGGGGAGCCGAGGGAGGCGCTGGTCGGGGCGTTCAGGGAGGCGACCTCCCGCAGGGCGCCGTACTGGAGGGACTAGGATGAGGATCAGGGTCCGCTACTTCGCCTCGGTCAGGGAGTGGGTCGGGGCCAGGGAGGAGACGCTCGATCTGCCTGAGGGGACGACCGTCGAGGGGCTCAGGAGACGAGTCCTGGCGGCCCACGGGAGGCACGAGAACCCGGAGCAGGTCCTCGTCGCCGTCAACGGCAGCTTCGCCGACCTGGGCAGGGTGATAGTCGAGGGGGACGAGGTCGCCCTCTTCCCGCCCGTCAGCGGTGGTTGAGATGATCAGGGTCACCAGGGAGGACTTCTCCGTCGACGAGGTCATCGCCGGCCTCAGGGGCAGGTCGGCGGGCGGCGTCGTCTCCTTCCTCGGCGTCGTCAGGGGAGAGTCGAAGGGCAAGCCCGTCGAGCACATAGAGATCGAGGTCTACGAGGAGATGGCGCGGAGGCAGCTCGAGGCGATCAGGGGCGAGGCCATCCAACGATTCGGCGTCGAGGAGGCAGCCATAGTCCACCGATACGGAAGCCTGAAGGCGTCTGAGAAGATACTCCTAGTCGCCGTCGCCTCAGCGCACCGCGCAGAGGCCTTCGAAGCCTGCAGGTACATTATAGACGAGATCAAGAGGCGCGTCCCCATCTGGAAGAAGGAGGTCACGCCGGGGGGCGAGTGGTGGGTGGAGAGTGAGGGGTTTGAGTAAGAGGAGGCCGTTCAGCATGGTCGACGTCTCGGGGAAGGAGATGGTGCCTAGGACCGCGGAGGCTGTGGGCAGCATCAGGCTGAGGAAGGGGACCGTGGATGCCATCCGCGGTGGGAGGGTGAGGAAGGGCGACCCGCTGGCCGCCGCCGAGATCGCATGCATTCAGGCGGTGAAGAGGACGCCTGAGCTGATACCGATGTGCCACCCGATCCCAATAGGCTCGGTGGAGGCGGAGTTCAGCCTGGGCGAGGACACAGTCGAGGCGACGTGCCGCGTCTCCGCCGTCTACAGGACCGGCGTCGAGATGGAGGCCCTGACCGGCGTCTCCGTCGCCCTGCTCACAGTCTGGGACATGGTCAAGTACCTCGAGAAGGACGAGGCGGGCCAGTACCCTGAGACCGCCATCACCGACGTGAGGGTGAGGGAGAAGAGGAAGGGATGAGCGCGGAGCATCCGAGGGACCAGAAGACGAGGGCCGCCTTCGCGCTGGTCATCACAAGCGACACGAGGACGGCTGAGGACGACGAGAGCGGTAGGACCGCGGTCAGCCTCATTGAGGGGGCGGGGCACGTCGTCGCCTGCCGCACGATGATCCCGAACGACTCGGAGAAGATCAGGGTGGAGGTCATGAGGCTGCTCGGCGACACCTCGGTCCAGGTCATCGTGACAAGCGGGGGGACAGGCATAGGGGTGAGGGACAGGACCGTCGACGCCGTCAAGCCCCTGCTCGAGAAGGAGACCCCGGGCTTCGGCGAACACTTCAGGCGCCTCAGCCTTGACGAGGTGGGGGGCTCCGCCCTCATCAGCAGGGCGACCGCGGGCGTCGCCCGGGGGAAGATGGTCTTCTGCCTACCGGGGTCGAGGAACGCGATGAGCCTCGCCCTGACTAGGATAATACTGCCGAACATCGGGCACATGATGTGGGAGCTGGGGAGGGGATGAAGCCTTTCGGGAGCCTGGTGCCCAGGCTCGAGGCGGTCCGCCTCATAGAGGAGAACGTCGGCAGGATCGAAAGGACGGAGGAGGCGCCCCTCAGCGGGGCCGCCGGCAGGGTGCTGGCCGAGGACGTGGTCGCGGGCTTCAACGTCCCGCCGTTCGACAGGGCGTCGATGGACGGGTACGCGGTCAGGGCGGGGGACACAGCCGGTGCCACCCAGCGCAAACCCAGGCGCCTCAGGCTCGTCGGCGTCAGGCACGCTGGCGAGCCCTACGACGGTGTCGTCGGGGCGGGTGAGTGCGTCGAGATATCGACGGGCAGCCCCGTCCCAGGGGGAGCGGACGCCGTCGTCATGGTGGAGTACACCAGCCTAGAGGGCGGATACGTGGGGGTCCAGGAGCCGGTGGGCGTGGGCGAGAACGTCGCCCCGGAGGGCGAGGACATCCGCCGTGGCGAGGTCGCCGTGAAAGCTGGCAGCCTGATAACGCCTGGCAGGCTCGGCGCCATTGCCGCCCTCGGCTACGCGTCTGTGAGGGTCTACTCCAGGCCGAGGGTCGCCGTCTACTCGACCGGCACCGAGGTAGCCGCACAGGGTTCGGAGCTGAGGCCGGGCCAGGTGTACGACATCAACTCTTTCACCCTCTCATCTGTTGTCGAGGCGAACGGCTGCGTCCCTGTCAGGCTGGGCGTCGTCGTCGACGAGGAGGAGACGATTGAGGAGGCGCTGAAGGAGGCTTCGGGCTACGACCTCGTCGTCTTCTCGGGCGGCAGCTCCGTCGGCTCGAGGGACCTCCTAGGCGAGGTCGTCGGGAGGCTGGGCAGGGTGCTTTTCCACGGCGTCCAGGTGAAGCCCGGGAAGCCGACGCTTTTCGGCCTTGTCGGTGGGACGCCGGTCTTCGGCATGCCAGGCTACCCTACGAGCTGCCTGAGCAACGCCTACGTCTTCCTGGCGCCGGCCCTGAGGAGTCTGGCGGGCCTGCCGCCGGCTGAGCCCAGGGTGGTGAGGGCCAGGCTGGCGAGCGCCGTCAGGAACACCTCGGGGAGGGAGCAGTTCCTCACGGTGCGGCTGGAGGGGAGGGCCGCCGTCCCGGTCTTCAAGCAGTCGGGCGACATCACGAGCATGGCGCACGCCGACGGCTACATGATAATTCCGATGGATGTCACCGTCGTTAAAGAGGGGGAAGAGGTCTCGGTCACCCTGCTCGGCTGAGTACTTCATTCATTTTTTCGGTAGATGGGTCGGGGCTAGGCGATGAGCTCCATGAGCTCCGACAGGCTGCCGAGCCTGTCCAGCCTCCAGACGACCCTCCTGATCTCCTTCGCCTGATCGTCCGTGAGGCTCGGCCCCGCCCAGAGCCTGAACTTCTCGTACAGGGCTTCGTCGCTGAGGGTGTTCCTCGGGTCCCCGTACGGGTTCTGGACCGTCCTCCTGATCGTCTCGCCCTTCTTCGTCTTCACCTCGACCGTCGTCGGCCTGTACTGGTCTGGGTATATGGCGTCGAGGTCCTCGTCCGGCTTCACCTTCACCTTCTTGGCGAGGTCGTGGACGGCCTTGTCCGCTATCCTCTCCTTGGTGAACTGTTGCTCGGTCACCTTGCCGTCTATGAGCGCGACGGCGGCTATGTATGGGAGGTTGAACTGGCATGTCTTGTAGTAGCTGTCCACGTCTACGGGGCTCTCTGTGATGTACATGCCGCTGGTGAGCTGCTGGACCTGTATCTCCTCGACCTGCTCGGGGGTCAGCCCCTCCTGCCTGAGGGCTAGTATCGCCTCCACGGCGCCGTGTGTCATCCTGCACGTCGGGTAGGGCTTAATGTAGACGTCCATGATCTCGTACCGCTCGCCGAGGCCCCTCTCCCTGAACCTCGTTGAGAGCTTCCTGTCGTCGCCCATCGGCGGGCCGTTGAACCCATCGGCGGCTAGCTGGGCGGCCTCTATGCCGGTCTTCGCCTCGTAGCCGTTATGGAGGAAGTTGGTGTCGTAGGTGAGGCTCTCAGGGAAAGCCTTCGGGGAGATGAAGGCTGCTACGCTGAGCGCGTACTGGGCCTTCTCCTGGCCGAGGCCCATAAGGCGGGCGGCGACCGCGGCCGAGCTCTGGGTGGCCGAGGGAGGCCTCTTCGCGATGCCCCTTATCCTGGTGGCCACGTCGTAGCCGATCACCATCGCTGTGACCACATCCTTCCCGGATGAGCCGAGTTTCTCCGCGACTGCGAGGGCCGTGGGTATCACGGTCCTGCCCGGGTGGGCTGAGCCTCCCAGGGCGGCTGAGTCCCTGTGGCCGTCGTTGCAGTCGTGGACCTGGGCGTATGAGGCGTTGGCGAAGGCGGCCCAGCCGCACTCCGTCTTGAGGCCCGCCCGCGCGACCGTGCACTCCGGCTTGGCCGCCAGCCCCCTCAGGAAGGCCTTGACCGGCTGCGCCTCGTCCTTCCTAAGCCCCATCAGGATTGTGCCTAGGCTGTCCAGAGTGACGCGCTTCGCCTGGTGGACGACCTCCCCGGGGAGGTCTCCGAATGAGAGGCCGTGGATGTACTCTGCCAGCTGCCTGCCGGTCCTGAGCGACGCGTCGAGTTCCTTGACCAAGAAGATCACATCCATTTCAGTGACGCCTAGGGAAGTTAAGTTTGTCCATGGCCGGGTGTAAACGTCTTAAGATTGGGGCGGCACCCTTATGGCGGGGGTGCGGGCTTGGGTTACGAGCTTGGTGAGGAGTACGCTCTGAGGCTTGACGCCGAGGACCCTCTCGCCGTCTACAAGGATAGGTTCTACCATATCCCCGGCAGCATATACATGGACGGGAACAGCCTGGGGCTGATGAGCAGGGACTCGGAGGAGACGCTTATGAGGGTCGCAGGCGAGTGGAGGACGCTCGGCATAGGCGGCTGGGGCAGGGGCAGGATCCCGTGGATCGACTACGGTGAGAGGCTGGGCGCCATGATAGCGCCTCTGGTCGGGGCCGAGCCCGACGAGGTGGTCGTCACGGGCGGAACGACGGTGAACCTGCACACACTGGTCGCCACCTTCTACCGTCCGAGGGGGAGGAGGACGAAGATCCTGGCCGACGAGCAGAACTTCCCCAGCGACCTCTACGCCCTCTACGCGCAGCTGAGGCTGAGGGGCAGGGACCCGGAGGAGGACCTGGTCCTGGTGAAGGCGAGGGGCGGCGTCATAGAGGAGAATGACGTCGTCGACGCGATGACGGGCGAGGTCGCCCTCGCCCTGCTGCCGAGCGTCTACTACAGGAGCGGCCAGCTCGCCGACATGGAGAGGCTCACGAAGGCCGCGCACAGGAAGAAGATAGTGATCGGCTTCGACTGCTGCCACAGCGTCGGCGTCGTGCCGCATTACCTGGATAGGTGGGGCGTCGACTTCGCCTTCTGGTGCAACTACAAGTACCTGAACGGGGGTCCCGGGGCGACGGGCAGCCTGTACGTGAACAAGAGGCACTTCGGTGCGCCGCCGGGGTTGGCGGGCTGGTTCGGCAACGACAGGGGGACGATGTTCAGGATGTCTAACACGTTTGACCCCGCGAAGACTGCTGTTGCCTGGGAGATTGGGACGACGACGATGCTGAGCACCGCTCCGCTCGAGGGGAGCCTGAGGATGATAAACGAGGCGGGCATAGGCAGGATCAGGGAGAAGTCGCTTAGGATCACTGGTTACCTGATGTTCCTAGTCGACG
>CAZYUK010000097.1:0-5938 GCA_964650675.1 uncultured Candidatus Bathyarchaeia archaeon | reverse complement strand
CCTTTAATCCATTTATATTAAAAAAGGGGAGATCAACGGGAGATGTCTCCACTTAGGGTAGGGTTCGAATCCCTCCCCCCGCACCGCTTCACCCATATTATATGTTTAAATGTATGTTTAAACATACACGTGAAGGAGCATAATGGCGAAGACCATAACCATCAGGGACGACGTCTACAACAGGCTGCTCTCCCTGAAGCGGGAGGGCGAGAGCTTCAGCGAGCTCTTCGAGAGGCTCTCCGACGGGGCGGACCCCCTCGAGACGCTGCGGGGGCTGAGGGGATGCGTCGAGTTCAGGGACAAGGAGGCGATGCTCTCCGAGATCAACGGGAGGAGGGAGGAGCGGAGACCGTGATGCTCCTAGACACCAATGTCCTCATCGAGATATTCGACAGGGGATCCGAGGCGGGGGACGAGGCCCTGAAGAGCATCTCGGAGAGCGGCGAAGGCATCGCCATCACCTCGATCAACCTCCACGAGATCCTCTACGGCCTAGAGAAATACGCGAAGCCCGTCAGGGAGGTCCTCCACCTCCCCGTCATCGACTACAGGAAGAGCGACGCCGAGCTATCCGCGAAGATCGAGGTGGAGGCCGAGAGAAGCGGCGCGGCGATCAGGAGGACCGACGCCATGATAGCGGCGATATCGATCAACAACAACGCCGTCCTCTACACCCTCGACCTGAAACACTTCACGCCACTGACATCGCTGGGGCTGAGGCTCTTCCCTAAAGCCTGATCACCTTTCATTTATCCCTATCCGTCTTATAATGGTCGAGGAGGCGGGACTCAAGATCAGTTAGCTCAGGCTTTCGAGGGTTCGAATCCCTCCTCCCGCACCAAAATACTGGTTTTAAAAAGGCTGTTTTCTAGTTCCTTTTTAGTAAATAGCCTAGTTTATTACCTAGTTTTTTTTGGAATCTGTTGACGGTTTTTGCGTATGTTTAATTTGCTCGTTTTTCGGTGGTGTTTTGGGGTGTCTGTTTGAAGTATGCTTACTCGCAGGGGATTCTTCTTGATTTGCTTAGTGGAGGCTCGGCTATGAGTGCCAGGCCCACGTAGCTGTTCTGCGCCCAGCCGCCGACGACGTACCTAGTGATAGCTCCAACCGCGCCGCCTACGCCAATCAATAAAAAATTATAGATGTCCAAGAAGAGTCACGTCACTCAGTTTTCCGCGCTGGCTTAGCCCTCAAGAGAAGCAGAATAGATGCGGCTTCAGCGACCACCACGAAACCAAGCATGACGAACGGAGAAACCGACTTATCGATCATGTAGCCGAAGAGGGCGCCGCTGATGAACGTGCCCACACCCAGCATGACGTTGAAGAAACCATATGCAGAGCCGCGACTGCCGAGCGACACCATATCCGAGACAGCAGCCCTGTAAATGGACTCCTGCATGCCCAACACCAACCCATATGAAATACAGGCCAGAATCACCCCTGGGAGACCGACTAGCTGCGTGAAAACTAGAGGCAGCACCGAGAGCGCAAAGGGCACAGCCAAGAACCTGATCCCAACCTTATCGTAGATAGCCCCAGAAACTAGGGCCATCGGCGCGTCTACAAGCTGCACCACAACGTAGAGGAATGGCACGAGCCACAGCTGGCCACCCGACTCAAGTATCCTGGCGCCGTTGTAGAGTATCAAAGCGATCGGCATGAGCCCGACGGTGTTCATCAGCACGGCCCCCGAGTAGAGCCAGAAACCCTTGCTCAGTTTCTCGCCACTAGACGCGCTCTGTTTCCGAATCTCATCGATTGTGCCGCTGATCCTCCTATAAGTGAAGTAGAGGACAACCATCATCAGGACATAGAACGGGAAGAGGGTCAGCAAACTGAACTGGAAGTTGTTTAACGTCCAAATCATGACGACACCGAGGAAGGCAGGACCCACGACAGCGCCTATCTGGTCAATAAACTCGTGAAGCCCGAAGGCCTTCCCCGAGCCCATCCCCTTGCTCACAACCGATACGACCGCGTCGCGGCTGGGCGACCTAAGGGCCTTCCCCAGCCTCTCCGCGATCACTAACAGCATCACAACCCCAATGCTGTTGGTGAGCCCCATCATCGGGATGGCTATTATCAGGCCGTACCCGAGGAATATGAACAACCAGTATGCCCTTGATCGGTCGGCGAGCGGCCCACTGATCAGCCTCACGCCGTATCCGACGAGCTCGCCTATCCCCGAGGTTAATCCCACTAAGAAGGCCGACGCCCCGAGGAAGTAGAGGTAGTCGGGGGCGATTCCCCTGCCTGACTCGTAGACGATGTCTCCTAGCATGCTGACTACGCCCATCAGCATTATGGCGATGTACGCGTTTCTCCTCAGATCTTTTTCTTCTACCATTGTTTCACCAGTTAATGTGTTGTAGAAGCTGTTAGCGTCCCGTGGACGCGGTTAAAGGCGAGCCTCATCGCCTTCATTGTCTCAGGTGGTTCTCAACTATAAGGCGTTTGATTGATTCCAGCGAGTGTAGGAGATTAACCGATTTTCCTTCTCAATGTCCTCTCGGAAAACAATAGACAAGCAACGGAGAAAATCGCAAGTACCACGATATCAACAGCGAACGTTAGAGTAGGAACCGAAGAAGCCATTCCCACGTTTAACGCCTCTATCGAGTAAGTAAGTGGCAGAAGCCGGGACAGCGTCTGCAGAATCGGGGGCATCGATGAGACAGGAATGAATGCACCTCCGAGGAAGGCCATCGGGAACCTAAGAAAGTTGCTGTACATCTGAGCCTCAGGTATCCACTTTGAGTAGGCTGACGCTAGGATGCCAAGACAAGCGAATGCGAAGCTACTTACCGCTATGGCGACCAGAATCATCAGCGGATTTGCCACCGACGCACCAGAGACTAACAGCACCGGTACAAGAGCCAGGACAGCCGTAACAGGGCCGAATGCAGAACCAGCAAGTGCCTTCCCGAAGAGAATCCATCTGAGAGACACCGGCGCGACAAGAAGCCTCTCAAAGGTCCCGCTCATCCTCTCCGAGACGACCGCCACAGCCTCGATGCTAGTCGCGCCGAAGAGAACTACGAGGCTCACCAGCCCGCTGATGAGGGTCGCAGGGCTGAGGTTACCCGCGACGCTGAACGCCAGATACAGCGCCACAGGCATGAGAAGCCCATAGGTGAAGTTCGGCGCCTTGAGGTAGTAGACTCTTATGTCCTTCCACGCGATGCTCAGAGACTTCTCCAACTGGTCTCTCAACCATCATTCCTCCTAGGCTTCTGTGGCTCCTTATCCTTGACGGCCTCCTCCGGGTTGAGGCCTGTCAGCTTGAGGAAGGCGTCCTCCAGACTCGGCCTCAGCGTGTTAAGGGAGACAATCCCGACGCCTCGCTCCCTAGCGAAGTCCACAAGATCGCCAACCGGGTCTCTACCAGAATAGGTAAGCCTGAATTTATCCCCAAGGCGATGGGCCTCGACTACACAACCGATAGAAGCAAACTCGCCCTCCTTCATGGGAGCATCGAAGCTAACCTCCACAACGTGTTCACCCGTTACACACGCCTTCAGGTTCTCAGGCGTGTCTATCGTTACGACCTTGCCTCTGTTGATCATTGCTATGGAGTCGCAGAGCTGATCCGCCTCCTCCAAGTAGTGAGTCGTAAGCAGCACGGTGACGCCTTCGCCGTTCAGCCTCCGGACCTCATCCCTTAGCTGTCTGGCGCTCTGGATATCCAAACCCGTGGTCGGCTCATCAAGAAACAGCAAATCTGGCCGGTGAACGAGGGCGCAGGCGATTGTAAGGCGACGTTTCATCCCTCTGCTGAAACCCACCACAACATCCTTAGTCCTATCAGCGAGCCTGAATTCTTCCAGGAGCTCGTCTGCCCTCTTTATCCGATCCGCCTTGGGGACGCCGTAAAGCTCCGCCGAGAAAATCAAGTTATCGCGGGCAGTCATCTCCTCGTAGATGTTTGACGCCTCCGGGCACACGCCTATACGGGCTTTCACTTGGAGAGGCTGCGAAGACACGTCGTGCCCTAATACACTAACGTGACCGCTTGTCGGCTGAATCAGCCCCGTGAGAATCTTTATGGTAGTCGACTTCCCCGCGCCATTAGGCCCCAACAACCCGAATATTGAACCCTTCTCGATGGCGAAGCTGACACCGTTAAGCGCCTTCAACTCTCCGTAACTCTTGTAGAGATCGGTTACTATGATCGCGTTCTCCATATGGAAGCCATCTTCTACGAATCCGCTTTGAGGAGGTCGATTTTGATCTCCCTGGTCTTAAGCCTCCAGAGCTTCTCCGGAGCACCACCACCCTCCTCCCGGTAACCAGACTGCTCGATGATCCCCGTGTTCTCGAGTTCTGAGAGATGATAGTAGATGCTTGACTTGGCGAGGGTCTCCCCCATCCGGCCGAGCTCCTTAAGTATCTCGCCGGTGCCCTTCTCGCCCTCACCTATCGCCCGAATGATGTTCCACCGGGTCATACAGTGCAGGGCTCGGAAGTATTTTTGGAACTTCATTACCTCGCCCATTTTGTCGCAGGAGCCGTCGCAGCACATATCAAATTCACTGATGATATTATCAAAAATCTTATAATATTATCAAATATAAGATTATGGGAGGCAACAAAAGATGAGCAACAAACACGAATGCCGTGAATGCGAGCACGCAAAAGATCTTCACGGGTGCGCTTCCAAGCACGTTGAACAAGCACGACAAATGATATCCGAGGGCAAGTATATGGAAGCGGATGAGCAGCTAAAGGGGCTTGAAAACCACCTTAAGAAGTAAATTCATCACGGATTTTTACGGATCTCACTCATATCGGCTCGAAAAGCCACCCATTATTCCTGTAGATGTCCCTTCCATCAGGAGATAACAGGAAATCTATGAACTTCTTCGATAACTCCAAGTTCCTAGTATAAGTCACGACCTGAACCCCAGTGCTCCGAAACACCTGGAGGTCCCTCGGAAGCTCAACCGACTCACAGGTATCCGGCCAAACATTCTTGAACGCGTTCCAACCGAATACCACGTCAACTTTACCGGAGTGAATGAGACCCATAAGGCTTCCACAGGCATCTGCGTGCTCAACCACGTTAGGCCTGATTCTCTCAATCAACCCGGCCTTCGAGCAGACATCATCCCACACCGCTTTAAGACAGCCCTGGGATGCGATACCAACCCTAACCCCAGGCTCACACAGATCCTCCAGATGGCTTATTCCCTTTGGATTATCCCTCTGCGTGATGAGAACCGATCTCCTATAACCAACACTCCTACGAGTCCCCTTCACCAGAACTCCGACGTCCTCAGCCTCATCGTGAACATACTCCGACCCACAGCTGATGATGTCCCCCTCCTTAAGGACCCTAATCGCCTTAAGCAGCGCCTCAGGCTTCCCCGCCGTAAAACGACATACTACCCCATCCTTCTTCTCGAAGGCTGAAACCGCCTCCTGCAGGGGAGGAGCCACAGCACCAGCAGAGTAGACGTAGAGATCATACTCCTTCGACATCACAGACTCAATATGCACATTCAGACATATGGTAAAAAACTTACCCACCAATTTTATCGCGCACATCGCTCGACGCGCGTGCGCGCCAATTTTAAAGTATTAAGACTAAATTTAATACAAAACAAGCAAATTGAACGGCATAAGCGCTCTATCCCCCCGCACATATCACACGCGCAGCAACATGTAGGAAGATGGGTATGAACTGGAATGTGCAAAAAACGTAGGGGGGTACCTCCTGATGGGAGAGAATACATCTATCCGACAGGTCGCCTAGGAATCCGCGTCCATCCACAGGCACCAGCCCGGGGGAGGAGTGAAATACGCCCCCGCACGGCGACGCGATGACCACCGCCTCCGGTAGTCGCCGCCCGGAGACCCGGAATAAGCCGCCGAATCAAAAAAGGAACCTGAAAACGAAGAATCGTGGCGACGACGACTACACCCCCCTCCCCCCC
>CAZYUK010000096.1:0-5958 GCA_964650675.1 uncultured Candidatus Bathyarchaeia archaeon | reverse complement strand
ACTTCTCCGTCTCCCCCGCCTCTCTCCCGCCCACCACCGTCTCCGAACCCCCCTCACCGAGATCCTCAGAAACATCCTCAAGAGGCACAGGAGCAGGGGTCGTCGCCAAAGTGTACCCGATCCAAGCCACGATCAGGAGGGCTACAGCAACTGCTGCGAACGCCGAAACCTGAACCACGAGCATCGCCCACGGTGAGAGGAACACCAGCCAGAAATAACATGCGACGCCGAGGAGACTACCGACAAGGATCACGCCGCCCAGAAGCCTGTCATCCATCCAGACACACCAACCTCAACGAATCTCAACATCCACAACCGCAATTCACCTTATTAAATTATCCAGACGGGCGCCCCGTGGAACCTGCAAGCACGCGGCGCACACGCATCAAGTCAGGTTAGCCAAGCTCCTGAACAGATAGACCAAGGAAAACAGAAAGATGAACAGCGTAACAAGTCTCCAGGAACCGCCAAGACGCCTAGAATTTAGGATCCAGAACAACCCGACCGCCGAAAAAAGACCCCAGGGCAGATTGAACAGCAACCGGGTCTTGATTTTCGTCGCCTACGAAGAACATAATGGAGTTCATGGCGCAATAGATCACGAAAAAAGACTCGTTAAGAAACCTTCTCCTCAACGCATAAACCCCCACGAGCGACAGGGCAAGCAGGACGAGGTTCGAGACGAAGCCACCGTAGAGGTACTGAAGCCGAATATACTCGGCGCCCAGAAGCGAAGGTCCTCTTGATCCACTCGAGCCAATAGAAGAGTCTCATCCTATAATCTGAACTGACAAAGAAAAACTTGAAAATACAATGAAAGATGTAGCCCAATTAAATTATCCTATGTTATAAACACCTTCCGAATACACAGTAAAGGAACATAAAGCATATCAAAGGGCGATCTAATACGAAGAAAAGATTGATCATTATCTCAACATTTCTCTTCGCCCTTCTTTCCTTCATACCGACAGCAGGCGCCATCCAGATTGGAAAAGATGATAGCAGACTCACCTACGATTCCTTAGGAACAAAGCCGACGATCTCAGGAATAAAGGGCACCGTGATCACCCTCAACGGTACAGCCACACCAAACACCATCATCAAGATCTACTGGGACACCCTTACTCCTTAGAGAAACAAGATCATCGCCATACAGATCGAATTAGTTAGTGAAAAAGCAGAGAAATAGAACAGACAAATCTTAGCCACAGCTAAACCAGGACTAGGCTATTCTGGCAATCGGGGAGGAGCCCACATATCCGACACTGCCTCGTCTGGCGACCTGAAGACCTACTCTCTCACAAGCCGTCTCATGAGTACGACGAACAGACGGATAGGCCCTCTAAGTGGCCCAAGCCCGCCGCTCATCGACTCGAACTCTCTCAGATCGAACGCCGTTAAAGCCCCCGAAAGTGGAAGCAAGAACAAGTACACGGCCGCGAAGACCAAGCCAACAACCAGCAGCATCGCCCAGTTGCTGAGCCTCACGAGATTCATGACGGCGAAGCCTGCGAGGAATGCAGTGAAAGCAGAGAAATAGATCATCACGCTCGACCTAGTCTCGACGCTGAAGCCGAATTCCCTCCTGATCCACCACAGCCCGTAGAAAAGCCCCACCCTCGGCGCAACGAGCATCGTCACGAGCAGCCCAACCACCCCCCAACATGGAATCAGCAGCAGCGCCATCGGCACCCCCACCAGAAGAGTAAATATATTCATGTTCAGAGACTGATGCGTCTCACCTACACCGTTGAACAGGCTATTCACAGAGAGGCTCCCAAGCCCACTGAACAGGAAGGCCACCAAATACAGCTTCAGGTAGAAGGCCGTGAAGACATAATCCGAACCGTACACGATCCCCACTACTGGATCGGCGAGCAGGATCAGCCCCGCCGCCACAGGTAGAGTGATCAACGCCGTATACTTCACGGAGCTCTGGAACACCACCCTCAGTCCCTTGTCCCCCCTCCTCATCTTCGAGAAGAGAGGGTAGAGAGCCGTCGCGATCGGCCCGGTGAAAACAGTCACCAGAACACCGAAGTTCACCGCCGCATTATAGTTACCGATCAAACCGACATCTACATAGATCGCCATGAGTGAATTGTACAGCTGCTGCAACCCTCCGCCTAGCAGATTCGCTAAGTACAGAGGCAGGCCGAAAACGAGCAACATCTTCAACGTTTCACTTAATCCTATGCCTGATCCATCGTCACGCCCCGTGACGAACACGACTAGTAGGACCAAGCTGAAGATCCCCACGACCAATAACCCAGCATTGTTCCCCAGCACCGCCCCATAGGGCCCCAACCCGAGCCAGACCAGAAACGGCGCCAAGAAGCTCTTCACCACGGACCACGAGACCGTCGTGACGACGCGGAGGCTCATCCGCTCGTAGCCGACGAGTATACACTGGGTAGTCGTCAACAATGTGTTGCCCACGACTGCGAGAACAGCGATGTTCAGCAGCGGCACCAGCCCCTCATCCCGCAGGAAGTTCCGCGCCAGCCAATCAGATGAAAGCCACAGCAGGGCGGCTGAGACCAGGGACACGACAACACAGAACGAGAGCCCCCCGGCAGTGATCACCTCAAGATCCTTCGTCCGCCCCTCCACCCTGTACTTGGCGAGGAAACGTGTCATCGCCTGGTCCACGCCAATGCCCTGGAACAGGATCACAACGTTCACAGGAATCATCACCAAGGCGACCTCACCGTAGTCGACGGAGCCCAGGAAACGCGCCACGAAGATGACGCCGAGCGAGGAGATCAACGTCGACACGATTTGGCCAACGAGGAGCACCATGCTGCCCCTCGCAGACCCCCTCGCTAGCTCCGCGAAGTCCCCAGACAGCCAAGCATCCCCCGAGGCTAGTTTATACCCGTCGCAGGACCCTTATCAGCGTAATGGACGATCAAAACAATCGCCCAACTCTTAAACACAACACGTTAAACCAGATTCCCCAGGCACCTGAAGAGGTAGACCAGAGACGAAAGAATGACGCTAGGAAAAATGTACTTCCGATACCCCACGAAACGGGATGAGCTCAGAAGCCAGTGTAGGCCGAGCCCGGAGAAGAGGGCGAATGGCAGGTTAAACAGCAGGCGGGACTTGATTGTGTCGTCGCCCAGCATGAAGACTAGGGAAGTCATAGCGCAATAGACAATGAAGAAGCGCTCAGATGTTACGCCCCTCCTCAGCAGGTAGACGCCGATCAGCGACAAAGAGATCAAGAGGATGTCCGAGATGAAGCCACCGTACAGGTACCTGAAGCCGAATATGCTCGCCGCCCAGAAACCGCCTAGCCCCGCTAGGTTCCCAGTGACCGTCGATGATGCACTAATCCCTCCGACTCCTTGGAAGACGAAGCTCTTACAGAACTCGAAGAAAACCATCAGGCCAACGTAGACGACCAACATGGAGAACTGCCCGTAAATACGCCTCCTCCAGCCCTCGTAACCGGCGAAGAGGGTGAACACCGCGACCGAGCCGAGCAACTGGTCGAAGGTCCAAGGATGTGTGAAGAGGAGCAGGCCGCCGAGGGCAGAGGCGCCCAAGGCAAACATGTAGCTCCCTCTCCTCAGGGCCAGGAGAAGTAGAGCCGAGGAGAGGAAGGCCAACGATAACGCGAGCAGGTTCGTCAAGAAATACGAGTACATCCCGACCGTCACCTGGACCCCGGTCGCTGTGAAGAAGGCAGACCACACAGCGACGTAGTCGTTGCCGGACACAACCCTCGCCAGAAAGAAGGCTGACAGGACGAGGACTGGGATCAGGAGAACCGGCAGATATTCGACCGAGGCCTCCACGCTCAGTCTGGTCAACCTCTGCACCCCAAGGATGACTAGATAGATCAGGGGACGAGAACCACCCGAGACGTTGAAGACCTGAGAAACATCGACCTCAACCATCTTAGCCGAGGTGATATAATGGGCGATGTCTACGCCGACCGTCGATCCACCGGGATTCACGCCGGGGAGATAGGGGTAAACGGCGGCGAGGACGCCGAGCAGAACCGCGAGAGAGAGGTAGACCCATGCCCTAGCCATCCTCTTCTTCGGAATCGCGGACTCAGCCTGGCCAAAGTTGATCCCCCACCCCCATCCAACGATGAACTTCAGCGCCCACATGAACATCAACGGAAGAACGAGCAGCGGAGCCAGATACGAGGCGACCGAGAACAGGTCAAGCTCCAGAGAGGCTAACCCCGTCAGAGGGCTGCCTACCCCCAACGGGACGAAGACCAACCAATGTAGAAGAGCCAACCCCTCTAACGCCGAGGCCCCGATGAGAAACGACTTCAAGAACTCCCCGAACTGCCTCGAGGCGTAGAGCCCCACCGCGACGCAGAAAAGGGAGGCCACGGAGACGGCCGCCCCTAGCCCAGAGAACGGGTAAACGACGAATCCGACGAGGGGATAGAACGCGAGCACACCCTTCTCGCTCAGTAGCATCCAAGCGATCCAGGCCACGAAGAGCAGCACCAGAGGCGCCAACGGGTCGAAGCCGAGCTTAAAAATCTTCGTCACCGTAATCCTGTGAACCGTCGGGAAGAAGACGACCTCAAACGCCTCAAGGAGCCGGAGGGAGCCCAGAACCCCCTGGAGGACCATGACCAGCGGGAAACCCCACCTCCCAGCGGAAGCCCAGGAGCTCAAACCACCAGAGAATTACCCGCGATCACTATAAAATGATTGACAGAAACGGAATAATCCAAACTCAGCCCTTCGCGAGGGCGCGAGCCGTCATCCTGACCGCCTCGGCGCTGCTCAGCCTCGAGACCCATCCCATTGACCTCAGCCTAGAGCAATCGAGGAGCATAACCTTCACGTCTCCGGCCCAGCCACGGCCACCGTCAACGCCCCCCGTCAGATGCACCTCGCAGCCCTTGACCCCCATCTCCTCAACCACTATCCCGGCGATCTCCACGACGCTGACCCTGTCACCTGAGCCTAGGTTAAGCACCTCGACCCTCTCCGACGCCTTCTCGGCGCCGAGGAGCATGCCCCTCACGCAGTCTTCCACGTAGAGGTAGGACTTCGATTGTGACCCATCGCCGAGGACCTCCAACTCCCTCTGGTTACCTCTCAGCTTGTTGACGAAATCATAGATGACCCCATGGCTGCTTCTGGGGCCGACTATGTTGGCTAGCCTGAAGATGACGGACCTGAACCCGTATATCGAGGCGTAGGCGGAGACCAGCGCCTCTGCGGCGAGCTTAGAGGCGCCATAATGCGAGATCGGCTTCAGCAGCCCGTAATCCTCAGGCGTCGGAACCACATCAGCCTCGCCGTAGACCGTCGAGGAGCTGGCGAAGACGAGCAGCTTGACGCCGCCGGCCACTCTCACAGCCTCAAGGAGCCTATGCGTCGCCTCGACGTTCTGTCTGAAATGCTCCTCAGGCGAGGCCCTCGAAGCCCTCACCTCCGGGTTCGCGGCAAGGTGATATAACACATCGCAGCCGTCCAGGGCGTCGATAACTGTCCCGCGATCGAGGAGATCGCCCTTAACGAAGGATAACCTGGGGTCGCCTTCCCACCTCCCGAGGTTGTCGAGGCTCCCGGCGGAGAGGTTATCGATGACGCGGACCTCCCCGCCGCGCTCGATCAAGCAGTCCACCAGGGAGCTGCCTATGAAGCCGGCGCCGCCCGTGACCAACGCCTTCATCGGGTACCCAGTTAACAAGTGCCCCAACCTTTCCTTAAGATGATGAGTTCAGGATCATGGAACCAGCGCGGCTCGACTCCTCAGATCCTCTCCAGCTTGAATATGACGGGCCGAAGCCCGTCCGTGCAGCACTCCACGGCTACCCCCCTCTCCCTGTACCACGGCAGGTTCCCGCCGAAGGAGAGGGTCCTGACGGCCGTGTAGACGGCGTTCCACGCAGAGGGGCAGAACCCCTCAGGCATCCTGCCGTTCTCCCCTACTATGAACTCCTGTCTATCCTTGAACACGCCGCAT
>CAZYUK010000095.1:0-5971 GCA_964650675.1 uncultured Candidatus Bathyarchaeia archaeon | reverse complement strand
CTCAGGAAGACAGGCTTCAAGTTCACGGACTACACGAACTCGGAGTCAAACATCCTCCTAGTCTTCTCCGGCAACAGGATCTACATGATGTCCCCCGAGAAGCCTAAGGGCTTCGCCAAGAGCCTGAAGAGGAGGGCGCCGAAGCTGACATTGAAGATCGTGGAGCTCACGGAGAGGGGCAAGACCGTGCAGGAGCTCGCGTGAGCCCGCAGCCCTTTTCTATCCCACGCATCATCCTCATCCCATGAATCTCTCCGAGTCGATGAGGAGGACACTGTCCGAGACCGTCGTCAAGGAACGCGATGAAGACTACACGATCGTCAGCTTGCGGCCCGACGAAGAGGCGAAGGCTAAAGGTCTGCTCGGAAGATTGCAGCCCTTCAACTCCATCAACTATGACGGTAATGAGGTCTCGGTCGTCCTGGTGGCATCCGACTGGGAGAGGCTTAGGGGCGAGTTCAACGGCTTCGCGGAGGCCGGGCCTTACCGACTCCTCACCTTCGACATCGTCCTCGACCTCTCGATTGTCGGGTTCCTCTCCGTCGTCTCGACGGTGCTGGCCGAGGAGGGCGTCTCCATCTTCGCGCTCTCAACCTACCTCAGGGACCACATCATGGTCAAGAAGGAGGATTCCCGAAGAGCGGTCACCGCCCTGCGGAGCCTCATCGAGGAATGCAAGCGTCCTCACGCCTGAACCGAATAAATTATACAATTATTTTAGTAGCAACCTTGATATGAGTAGAATCTCCTGTGTCTGAGATCGCGATGGCGGGGAAGTTCAATTCGAAGAGTCTGGCGTTTGTCGCCTTGATGGCCGCCCTCGGCAACGTCCTCTCCTTCCTCTCCATACAGATGACGCCGATAGCCCCCTCGATACCATTCGGCCAGGGCTCGGTCTCCCTGGCATTCGACCTATCACACCTCACCACCTTCATAGCGGCCATCTTCGGCGGCCCCGTCATCGGCGGCTTCACCGGCCTGATTGGCGGCTTCGTCGCCGCCTTCGAGTTCGGCTTCTCGAAGGGCAACGTCATCACCGGGATAGGTTTGCCGATAGGGAAGGCCCTGACGGGCGTCGCCGCGGGGCTTCTATGCTCCAGGATCGGCATCTTCAGTAGGAGGTTCGCGCCCATCATCGGGACGGCGCTCTCGTATGTGCCTGAGGCGATCTTCACCTACTTCCTCTTCATCTACGTTCTGCCGCCCTTCCTCGGGATGCCCGTCTTCGTCGCCCAGGTGGTCGTGACCCAGATAATCGTGAAGGCTTACATAGAGATGGTTGTGATGGGCCTCATACTCGTCGCGTTCATGACCAACAGGGGCTTCGTGGCATCCTGCAGGGCAATGTTCGCGGATAAGCAGAGCCCGGTGGACGAGGCAAAAAAACCTGGGATCTCAGGCTGAGTAAGTCTCATGGATACGGCATGAAACTAGTCGCTCATCTAACGGGATTTGGATCAGCCTCGTAGCTTGGCCTCGCACCAGTGGCAGGTGCTCACGAGGTCGGACACGATCACGGGGTTCTTGCACGACGGGCAACGCCATCGACTGTCCTGCCCTGAGAGCCACTCATCGAGCCTCCCCTCCCCGATCTGCCTGAGGTTTTCACGCACGTCGACGCCGTTCTTCAGGTTATCTCTCGCGAACTCCTCGAACAGTCTGCATGAATCATACTCGGGGCACTCGCTGCAGTATGTGTGCCCACGTGAGTCGAGGCACTTCACCATCAGGCAGTTCTTGCCCCACTTCGACTCCTTACACCACACGTAGCCGCCCACCGCCTGGCAGCCATCGCACCTTATGTCCTCGGGGAGGCAGCCGTACAGCTTCGCGAACTTTCCTCTGAGCTTTTCGGAGTCCTTGTAGGCCCTGTGGATTGAGCAGTAGCCGCAGTACAGCCCGCATCTGCCGGCTAAACTCTCATCGATCATGTCGACGCAGCTTCAATGAGATCAGGGACCATAATATGTCTTTAGCCGTCGTTTGACTACTGTTTGACAGAGAGATTAAAGTTTCGATGAAGGTTGCTCAGTGCCGCCTGGATGATTTGTTGGCGCCGGGGTTTAGTAGACGGTCTTCGTCTATTTTTGTTATTTGTTATAATTTTGTGGTGTTTTTGGGTTCTTTTTAACCTAATATGATGGGATGTTTTTTCGGATGTTTTTGGAATACTTCTATATCGAACGGTGTGTTTATTCATGTCGTTATGTCGGTTAGGGATTATTCGCTTCACGTCTACTCTGCGGGTGCTGTGGTTCCACCCCTCCAAGAGTCTCTATCAGTCTTTGAGAGAAGGGAGGGTGTTCAGTGCCGCTTCACGTCTGGTAAGCCTGAGGCGCTTTTCAAGGCTATCAGGCACAACATGGAGGGGGACGTGATCAGCTGTGGTGCGGAGTATGTTCACGACGAGGCTGAGGACATTGGTGTCCTTGTTAAGGGGACTCGTAGAAGTCTGGGTTACAGGAGATCGGTTCTCATCACTCAAGAGGGTAACCCTAAAGGGATTGCGAAGCTGGAGGACCTCTGTGGGCAGGGTATAAGGATAGGAACGGCTACCGGAGGCTGCTTGAAGGGTGTGTGGGATGATGTTTGTAGTAAGGCGGGTCTCATAGAGGAGATACGCCCTCATATCGTTGAGCACGCTGATGCCTGCGGTAGTTTGATGGGGCTGATACACTCGGGTAGGGTTGACGTGATATTTGGCTGGAACGCTTTCAAGAAGATCTGGGAGGACACGTGTGAGTTGGTGGAGTTGCCCAGGAACCTGTAGGTGTTTAGAAGCACCGCAGCCCAAGTGATAACCTACACGAGGAACGCGGAGCTCTCTAGGAAGCTGATTGACTTCCTGACCTCGCCTGAGGGACAGAGGATATACACTGACTATGGCTGGCTCAGAAAGCCCATCTAGACAATCCTCTTCTCCAATACTTTCTCAGCGATATAGAGGCATATTGCTGAGAAGTACGAGAAGCTCTCAACGCAGATGAGGGGGATGTGGAGGACCTATGTGCCGCAGAATGGGTCGTCGCGTGGCCCTAGCGATAGGGAGTATAGAGATAAGTTTTGATGCTAAGTTGAGTATATAATAGAATAGTCATGTGGAGCTTTTTTTCATTAGCGGTTTTTACCTCAGTTTATTGCGATTTTTGTATTTTGTAAAGAAGTTTTTTAGGTTAAGCTTGGTTGTTTTTTGGAGTATTTAAGTAATTTAGGTGAGCCTAACATTTATATTTTAGGCGTACCTAAAAATATTGGCCTGGCATGGGTGAGAGCACAGAGGAGTACCTGGAGGCAATCTACGCCTATAACGAGCGTGGCGAGTCGGCGAAAAACCATGACCTATCCGAACGACTGGGAATATCTCCGCCAAGCGTCACCCAGATGATAAAGAAGCTAGCAGGTGAAGGCCTGGTAACCTATGAGCCCTACAAGGGAGTCACGTTAACTGGCAGAGGCATGGCCGAGGCTCAGAGGATCGTTAGAAAACACCGTCTCCTAGAGAGGTTCCTACACGACACTCTGGGACTCGGGAAGGAGAAGGTGCACGTGGAAGCCTGCAGGATGGAGCACGGCCTTGGAGAAGAAGCCGCCGCTGCCCTCTGCGAGGCATTGAACAATCCTAAGACGTGCCCAGATGATGGCAAACCAATACCAGCCTGTACCTTAAACACAGAGGACTGCACACACTGTAAAAACATCAGAGAGGATGGCAGACAGCTCCAGCTGCTTACTCAACTCAGCAATCTCAGGCCAGGCGAGGTGGGGCGCGTCGCATTCTCGAGAGGGGCGGGTAACGCTTCACAGAGGATAATGGATATGGGGCTCTGTCAAGGTACCGTGGTTAAGGTTGTGAAGGCTGCACCCTTCCACGGACCGATAGAGGTGTCGGTTAGGGGTACCCTGCTCGCCATTGGTAGAGGGCTAGCCGAGAAGGTCTTCGTCGAGGTCAAAGATAAGGGAGATAAGCCTACGGTAGATGAGCGCCAAAAGTTAGCTGTGAAGTGATTCCTTGTATCGATATACCCGGTTAGAGGGTAGTTCAGATTATGTTTTAAAGGGTAAGAACCTGACGATCGCGTTAGCTGGAAATGCGAACGTTGGCAAGAGTGTCATATTTAATCAACTCACCGGTCTTCACCAGCATGTAGGTAACTGGCCAGGGAAGACCGTGAAGCGTGCCGAGGGCACGTTGAGTTTTTCCGGTTACACAATAGACGTGGTTGATCTCCCGGGCATCTACAGCCTTAGCACCTACAGCATCGAGGAACGTGTGAGCAGGGAATACATAGCTGTACAGCACCCGGATGTGATAATCAACGTAGTCGACGCCTCAGCGCTTGATAGGAACCTGTTCTTCACGATGCAGCTCCTCGAGCTGGAGCCACACCTCATAATAGCTCTAAACCAGATGGACCTCGCAAAGAGTAGAGGAATAAAAATTGATGTTGACAGCCTCTCGAAGCAACTTGGAGTCCCTGTCGTCCCGACAACTGCGACCAGAAACGAAGGCTTACAGGAGATAGTAACTGAAGCCATTCGAATTCATGAAGAGAATATGCCAACGTCTAAACCCCTCCTATTTGGAGAAGAGATCGAGTCCTCGATAAATGAAATAATAAGTGAACTCAGCGAAGTCGAAACCCCATATCCACCTCGCTGGGTCGCTATAAAACTCCTCGAGGGCGATGAAGAGGTAGAGAGACTCGTCTTCGATTTGAGACCTGAGTTGAGAAAAATCTGTGAAGCTATTAGGAGGAGGATCGAGGAGATCCACGGACACAGCACAGCGAGCGTAATAACTTCCGAGAGGTATGCCCAGGCCAGCACGTTAGCTAAAGAAGCCTCAACATACGCTGAGCCCCTCAAGAGCCTCCGCGATAGGCTAGGTGAGGCCACAGATCACCCCATCTACGGTTATATCATCATGATCGCGATCATCGTTGGAATGTTCTACACAATATTTACACTCGGAGACTATGCTGCGAAGCTACTGAGCTCAACATTCGAAATGTTCAGGCTGTGGTACTTCTCCACTCTGGGAACCAGCCCACTTCAGAGTTTCATCTGGAATGGCTTAATCGAAGGGATAATCGCTGGGACATCGATTGCACTTCCATACATCATTCCATTCTTCCTCGTCCTGAGCCTGCTCGAGGACTCAGGATACCTCGCAAGAGTAGCTTTTCTGATGGACTCCCTCATGCACAGGATAGGCCTGCACGGCAAGGGATTTATTCCCATGATGCTCGGCTTCGGGTGCAACGTACCCGCTTGCCTAGGCTGCGCCATAATGGAGACGGAGAGGGAGAGGCTAATATGCGCCTTCGTCTCGAGCCTCGTTCCATGCGCCGCTAGGAGCATCGTCATAATGGGGCTAGTCGCCACGTATCTCGGATTCGGCTGGGCGATTACACTCTACGCCCTCGATTTTCTCCTGATATTCATACTTGGCAGGATCGCCTTCAAGGTGCTGCCGGGCGAGCCAATGGGGCTAATAATGGAGATGCCAAGCTACAAAGTACCCACAGCGAAAGTTACGCTGCAGAGGACGTGGCTTAGACTCAAGGACTTTGTCTACGAGGCCTTTCCCATTATTGTAGCTGGGAATCTGATAATTGACATCGCGAATACGATTGGCTTACTTAACATACTGCAGGTCGCTTTCAGCCCCGTGACTGTACTGTGGCTAGGGCTACCCGCAGCCACTGGAATCGTCTTAATCTTCGGTGTGCTTCGGAAGGAGTTGACTCTCATACTTCTAGCATCCATCATGGGCACAACAAACTTCGCGTTGATCCTCACGCCGGTGCAGATGTTCGTCTTCTCGTTTGTCGTCATGATCTATATTCCGTGCATTGCGACCATCTCAGTACTCTGGAAGGAGTTTGGAGCGAAGGTGGCTACCGCGATCAGCTTAACTGAGGTGATTCTTGCGATTGCATTGGGCGGAATAGTTTACAGGCTATTATTA
>CAZYUK010000094.1:0-6026 GCA_964650675.1 uncultured Candidatus Bathyarchaeia archaeon | reverse complement strand
GGGTCCCAGAACCAGGGCCTGTGGGGGCCGCCGTGCTCCTCGGCCGCCCTCGCCAAGTACGGTCGGCCCGTGGACCGCGCCCCGTGCCTCCAGGCGGCCTCCCTGCCTCTGACCACCGAGGGTGCGAATACCTGGTTCTCGAGATAGCCGTGGAGGAGCCCGGCCCCCTCCGCGAGCCTGAGCATCTCCTCCGCCTCGTCTGCGCTCCTGCCCAGGGGCTTCTCACAGCAGACGCCCACGATGTCATGCCTGCCCTGCCTCGCCTCCTCGGCGACGGCCCCCGCCGCCTCGAGCCTAGCGTAGTTGGGGCTGAGTATCCAGGCGGCGTCGATCGTGCCACTTGAGAGCATCTCGTGTGCGCCTGGGTAGACCCTCGGCCTCCCCAGGCCCAACCCCTCTGCGTATGATGACAGTGCCCTAGCAGACTCGACGTTCGGGTTGCAGATCGCGGCTATATCAGCGCCCCTGACGCCGGTCCAGGCGTTGACGAAGAACCTGGCTATGAAGCCTGAGCCTATGAAGCCGACCCTGAGCCTCTCCAACCTCTCTGCCCCACACCTTACCTCGCGGTGGAGGGATAAAGCCTAGTCCCATGGAGTGCGCCTGCTACCTTCAGCGGCGTGAAAAAAATGGGTTGGGTGTCACCTGACCATCCTGATGAGCTTCTTCGAAGGTATCACTGTCCTGAAGGCGTCCCTCGCCTGCATCAGCTTGTACTGCTCGTATGTGAAGGTCGTGTGCGGGTAGAGCTCCCTGTACTTCTTGTATGGGAGCCTTATGTCGGCCTCGTGCTGCGTCCTCCTCCTGCTCGCGCCTGAGGCGAAGTGGGTCCCTATCACGATGATCACCAGGGCCCCGAGCAGCATGATGAAGAACTGCAACCAGTTGGGCGGTGCGTCAGGTTCCAGGTTCATCGCTGCGGCGCCGCCTTCTCCCTCTGATCCTTGGTTATGGGGAGGACCTGCACCCCCTCCAAGCCTATGACGTTGAGGACGTCGGCGTTGCTCGGCACTGTGATCTTGGTCTGGTTCGAGAACGTGTCCCTGATGACGTCGAGCTTCTTGTTGATCTGGGCGTTCTCCTTGAAGTACTGATTGGCAGACTCGGAGACGAGCTTGATCGCCTTAGCCTCCGCCTCGGCTATGAGCAGGATGCTCTGGCTCTTGCCCTCGGCGACCAGGATGGTGCCCTCCTTGTCCTGCTCGGCGGCCTCCTTCCTGCCTGTCGCCAGGAGCCTGGCCTGGCGCCTCTCCTGCTCTGCGGTCTTCTGCTTGTGCATCGCCTCCTGTATGTCCCTGGGCGGGTCGATGCGCTGCACCTCGATCCTGTTAACCTTCGTGCCCCACTTGTCGGTCGCCTCGTCGAGGACCTTTCGCAGGTCGTTGTTGATCTTCTCCCTGCTGGTGAGGCAGGTGTCGAGCGTCATCTCGCCGACCACGTTCCTCAGAGTCGTCTGTGCGAGCTTCACTATCGCGAGCTCGAAGTCCTCTATCTCGTAGATCGCCCTCTTCGGGTCGGTTATCTGGTAGTAGACTATGGCGTCGACGTTTACGACGACGTTGTCCTCCGTGATGATCTCCTGGGGCGGGACGTCTATGACCTGCTCGCGCATGTTCACCCTGTATATCCGCTGCGCTATGGGGATCACGAAGCGGAGCCCCGGGTCGACGGTCTTCTCGTAAGCGCCCCACCTCTCGACGAGGCCCCTCTCGAACTGGTTGACCACCTTGACGCTGCCCATGAATATGGCCAGCACCGCGACCAGCAGGATGATCAGGACCGCGACCGTCTCTATGTCGACTAAACTCAGAGCGGCTTCAACTATCATCCTTATCCTCCTCTACCTCCTCCACCATGAGGCTGACCCCCTCTACCCTGATGACCCTCACCTGCGCCCCCTTCCTGATTGTGCGGTCGTTTATAGGCCGGCTGAACCACTGCTCGCCGATTATCTTCACCAGCCCCCCGTCTATCGGCGAGATGTCCGTCATCGCGACCGTCCTCCTCCCTATCAGGGCGTCGATGTTGGTGCGGGTGAAGTCTGCCTTGGCGCCGCTCACGGTCGGGCTGCCTATCATCTCCTGTATCTGGTACCTGCAGCCCTTGATGAGGTTGAGGCGCCTGATCAGCTCCCCGAAGTCGTCGGTCTTCACCCTCAGCGTGAATTTGCCGTCGTCCCTGATGAGGCTGTAGCTGGCCCCGTAGCGCTGGCTGAACTTGTCCAGCACCTGGTAGAGCTTGAACTCGTCAGCCTCTATGGCTAGGCAAACCATGGTGGACATCGGCGATTAAAACTATTTATCAGGCTTTATTTAGGCTTATCTTATATTATCTATTTTCATCTATTTAGACTATTGTTCCTATAGAGCCCCTTAAGGTGGGTTTTATGGCTGATCGAGCCCTTCGGGCGAGGGGCCGAGGGAAGTGTTTTCTGGGCGGAGGGCTCAGTGAAGCTCGGGGTCTTCATGGAGAAGAGACTCTACCCTAGAGGGGCCCTGTTTGAAATGGGGCCGCAGCGGTGGTTCGGGCGCGATGCGACCCAGGCCGCCTTCCTCCTCGGTGGCATCGGCACGGGGAACGTCTCCCTGGGCTCACGGGGCGACCTCAGGGACTGGGAGATATTCAACCGGCCCGCTAAGGGGCAGAGGCTCCCCTACTCATTCTTCTCGATCGCCGTCACGAAGGGCGACGGGAAGCCGGACGCCAGGGTCCTGGAGGGGAGGCTGGTTCCCCCCTTCGCGGAGTCCCACGGGTTCCACCCCAGCACGGCGGCCGGGCTGCCCCACATCGAAGACTCGAGGCTCATGGGGGAGTACCCCTTCGCCCATGTTGTGTTCGAGGACGGGACGCTGCCTGTGGAGGTGGGTCTAGAGGCTTATACACCCTTCATACCCCACGAGCCCGACGACTCGGGGCTGCCGGCCGCCGTCCTCAGGTACACCGTCAAGAACACGGGTGGTGAGCCGGTGGATGTCACCGTAGTCGGCTCCCTAATGAACGCCGTCGGCTTCACGGGCCTCGACGAGTTCGGCAGGGTCAGGGGCGAGGGCCTCGGCGGCAACGTCAACGAGTACCGGGACGAGGAGTTGCTGAGGGGGCTGAACTTCCGCTCATCGAAGCACCGGGAGGGCAGCCTCATGCACGGCAGCATGGCCCTCGCCACCACGAACCGTCGGGTCACCTACAAGAGGCACTGGCTGAGGGCGGGCTGGTGGGACAACCTCCGCGAGTTCTGGGATGACCTCTCAGACGACGGCCTCCTCACCGACCTCGGCTACTCGGATCCTTCAGCTGACGGCGGCACAGATGTCGGCAGCATCGGAGCCGTCGAATCCATCGAGCCGGGGGGGTCGCAGGAGTTCATGTTCATCCTCTCATGGTTCTTCCCAAACAGGGTCAGGAACTGGAACCAGAGGCTGCCATCGGGCTGCGGCTGCGGCACCGTGAGGAACAGGTACGCGGCCAGGTTCAGCGACGCGTGGGGCGTCGCAGCCTACCTGGTGTCAAACTTCGAGCGGTTGGACTCCATGAGCAGGAGCTTCCGCGGCGCCCTCTTCGGCTCAACGCTTCCCGCCTACGTCCTCGACGCCGTCTCAACCAACATCACGGTCATCAGGAGCAGCACATGCTTCTGGCTCGAGGACGGCTCATTCTTCGCCTACGAGGGATGCTTCGACGACGCAGGCTGCTGCAGCGGCAGCTGCACCCACGTCTGGAACTACGAGCAGACCCTCGCCCACCTCTTCCCGAGCCTAGAGAGGTCGATGAGGGAGACGGAGCTCGTCCACGAGACCGACGATGACGGGAGGATGAGCTTCCGCGCCTTCCGTGCCTTCCCTGGGGAGAAGGCGGCGGACGCCGCGGACCCCGCGTCGGACGGCCAGTGCGGGAGCATGATGAGGCTCTACAGGGAATGGGCGCTCAGTGGCGACACCGCCTGGATGGTCGGCCTCTGGCCGCGGGCGAGGCTCTCCATGGAGTACTGCATCAGGACGTGGGACCCCGACGGGGACGGAGTGACAGACGGGAGGCAGCACAACACCTACGACATCCAGTTCTACGGGCCGAACCCCCTCAGCGGCGTCATGTACCTCGGCGCGCTCAGGGCGGCGTCGAGGATGGCGGAGGCGGCCGGTGATCATGAGTCAGCCAGGAGGTACTCGACCCTGTTCGGGAGGGGCAGAAGGAAGCTCGACAGCCTCCTCTGGAACGGGGAATACTACGTTCAGAGGCTCGGGGACGTGGACGCCTACAGGTACCAGCACGGGGAGGGCTGCCTCGCCGACCAGCTCCTCGGGCAGCTCAACGCCCACCTTTCTGGGCTCGGCTACCTCATGCCGCCGAGGCACGTGAAGAAGGCGATGGGTTCGGTCTTCAGGCATAACCTCCTCGCCGACTTCAGCCGCCACGACAACACCCAGAGGACCTATGCGCTCAACGACGAGGTAGGGCTCCTCCTCTGCACCTGGCCGCGGGGAGGAAGGCCGAGGGTCCCGTTCCCTTACAGCCACGAGGTCTGGACTGGTGTAGAGTACCAGGTCGCCTCCCACCTCATCGTCGAGGGGCTCGTCGAGGAGGGCCTCACCTTGGCTAAGGCGGTCAGGGACAGGCACGACGGCGTCAGGCGCAACCCCTGGGACGAGGTCGAGTGCGGGCATCATTACGCCCGGGCCATGTCGTCCTGGGGCCTCCTGCTCGCCCTCAGCGGCTTCCAGTGCGATATGACTGAGAAGAGGATGAGCTTCGCCCCGAGGATCAACGGCGACGACTTCCGCTGCTTCTGGAGCACGGGCACCGCATGGGGCACCTACAGGCAGAGGAGGGACCCTCAGACAGGGAAGATTGAGTGGGGTGTAGACGTCCTCCACGGCTCCCTTGTAGGCGTCGAGGTGAACGGTAAGGGGCCCAGACGATAATTTTAAACTCTCAGGCTCTGAGAAGCCTTCTCCTGGGAAACGGAGGCTGGTATTTAGGCTTCAATACTTGCTTACCGCAATCGGCTCTGTCTCGGAGTCTACCCGGATTTTCATTCTCCTTCTGGCCTAGGAAGCCTCGTCAGCCCCTCCATCATCTCGAAGTCTTCGTCGAACGAGTAGATCTCCTTCACCTCGTTCAGCCTCATGGCGTCCACGGCTAAGGCGTCGTTGGGGTCGATCTTCAGGTCGCCTCCCAGATCGGCCGCGGCGAAGTACGCGTCCCTGCTCACCCCCAGTATCCTCACGTTGTCCAGCATGAACAAGCCTAGGATGACGCTCGTCAGACGTTCCGACGGCATGCCATGCTTTAGGATGTTCGCCACTTCGGAGAGGTGCACGACCGTGGTCATCACCTCCTCCCTTCCCTGGGATATGGAGCTGATTATCTTCTTGGCCTGTTCCTTCATCTGCTCCTCTCTCTGGGTGAGCTTCCTCCTTGGCTTGTAGTAGGCGTAGATGAAGACGTTCGCGTCCAGGAATCTCATCCGCCCACCTCTGAGAACCTCTTCTCGAACTCTTTCCAGGATCGGAGGGCCTCGACGCCCAGATCGACCTTGTCGAAGTCCTCGGTCAGATCCACTGTGCGTTTCGGGATTATCTTCAGGTACCCCTTCCTCTTCACGATGTACAGCTCCCTGCTCTCCCCCACCTCGGATTCACGCCAATCCGCGGGCAGAATTAGGCGGCCCTGAGAATCGATCCTCTTGACCTCGACGCCCATCTCCAAGGTTATTTCACCATAAAAAGTTCATTTCACCATAATTTAAGGTTATTCTCCATACCAAAATAGTTCTTAAAAGCCGGGACAGCGACCGGAAACAGATAGGCTAAATGTGAATATCATAAAAACAAGTCCCTTCTAAACTATTCATTGGTGCGGCCGCCGGGATTCGAACCCGGGTCTGCTGCGTGGCAGGCAGCTATCCTACCAGGCTAGACTACGGCCGCGTGCACCCCTAGATTTCAGGCGGCTGATATTAATTTCTTACCCTGACTCCCAAGTCTGATCGATATGGCCCGAGCTTAGCAGCCTCGCCGCAGCGATCTCGG
>CAZYUK010000093.1:0-6046 GCA_964650675.1 uncultured Candidatus Bathyarchaeia archaeon | reverse complement strand
CTACCACGAGCTCATAATGAAGATGTTCAACATCATCGAGACCTACTTCGTCGGCGCCAGCTTCTGGGGGCGCTACAAGGCCATCTGGAGGCTCAGGGGCGTCGACATGGAGCTCTCCGTCAGGGGACCGACCACCGCGGTGACGCCCGAGCAGCTCGAGAGGGCCGCGCCTGAGTTCATGAGGCTGGAGATCGACAAGGTCTGGTTCAGGGGCTGACCCCCCATTTTTTCCAGGCGACTCCTTTTTCTGAAAGACTTCTCCTTCACCCCCCAAACCATAATTATGTGTTGAGGCATAGGCTAAGGGAACGGTGAAAATGGTTGAGGAACGAGCTTAAGCGTAGGCTCAAGGCCGGAGCACAGGTCTTCGGCTCATGGATAACGGTTGAGAGCCCCATATTTACCGAGATGATGAGCGCCCAGGGCTTCGACTACTTCGTCTTCGACAACGAGCACAGCCCCCTCGACATCCTGCAGATACAGACCCTGATGCAGGCGATGAGGCCGGACAGCAAGACCTGCCCCATCGTCCGCCCGTGGTGGAACGACCTCGTGGCCATAAAGCGGGCCCTTGACATAGGCGCCCAGGGCATCCTCGTGCCTTGGATTAACACGAAGGAGCAGGCGAAGGCGGCGGTCGACGCCACCCGCTACATGCCAAGGGGGTTGAGGGGCTGCGGCCCGAGGAGGGCGGCGATGTTCGACCCCGACTACCTGAAGACCGCCGACGAGGAGATCCTCGTCGTGGTCCAGATAGAGACGAAGCAGGCGGTGGAGAACATTGAGGACATCTGCGGCGTCGAGGGCGTGGACGTCACCTACATCGGACCGGCGGACCTCTCAGCGAGTTACGGACACCTCGGCAACCACGCCCACCCAGACGTCCAGGAGGCGATCGACAGGGTTTACGACGCGACGAAGGCCGCCGGGCTGGCGACCGGCGTCCACGAGGCGTCCGGGAAGACGATAGAGGAGCGGATCAAGAAGGGGTACAACTTCGTCACCATAGGCAGCGACCTCGCCTACGCGAGGATGGGCGTGCAGAACCAGCTCAGGCAGCTGGGCCTGAAGAAGTAGCCCGGCCCAGCCCCTTTTACTCGAACTCTATTGTCGCGGGGGGCTTCGGCGTCACGTCGTAGTACACGGCGGACACGTCGGGGCACTCCGTCAGTATTCTTTCGGTCGTCGCCTCAAGCGTCTCCCAGGGTATCTCGGCTACCTCCGCGGTCAGGTAGTCACGGGTCTTGATCGCGCGCATTGTCAGCCTGTATCCCTTGCCATGGCGGCCGCCGACCTTCACAAGCACCCTGACGATCTCGGGATGGACGGACTGTAGAGTCACCCTGGCTTTGTCCAGCTTCTTATAGCCTGGCTTGGCCTCGCCGAGGCCTATCAGGGCGACCGAGCCGTATGATCGCCTGCCTTCGACGACGCCTGTAGCCTTCTCCTTGAGGATGTGTGCCTCGACGGCCGACGGTGTTGACTTCAGCAGCTCCGCGACCTCAGAGGCCAGCGCCCTGTCCAGCCGGGGCGGTTCAGAGCCGAAGATGGCGGCGAAGTACTGGCTCGGCCCATAGGGCGTGAGGGCCTCCTCGACGATGCGTGTCGCCTTCTTCTGCGCGTCCAGCTTCTCGGGAGTAATCTCCCCCACGACCCTGACGCTTAGGCCGGGTCCCGGGAAGGGCTGGCGCTCGCTCAGCTCCTCCGGCATGCCGAGGAAGCGCGCGACCTCCCTGACCTGCCACTTGTATAGGGCGACGAGGGGCTCCACGACCCTGTAGCCGTACCGCTCGACCGGGTTGATGCCTATCTGCTCAAGGATGTTGTGCTGGGTCTTTACGCCGGCGGCGGTCTCCTCTACGTCGGCCTTGATGGTGCCCTGGACTAGGTACTTGCAGCCTTCTCTCCTCGCCGCGTCGCTCAGGGCGCTGTAGAATGTGTCCCTGAAGGCCTTCCTCTTCTCCTCCGCATCGCTCAGCCCCTTCAGCGCATCCATGAACCTCCTCCTCTCGTCTTGCACCTTCACCGGGAGGCTCAGGGGCGGGGAGGAGAGGAGCTGTTTCACCCTCTCCGGCTCGCCCAGGCGCATGAAGTTGTCGTCTATGAAGACGCAGGCGAGGTTGCCGCCTATGGCTCGGTGGGTGATGGCGGCTGAGACGGTGCTGTCAACGCCCCCCGAGACCGCTATGAGGGCCTTCTCGCCGCCGAGGACCCCCCTCACGGCCTCTACCTGCCTCTCAACGAAGAGCTGCACGTCAAAACCTGACATACCTGATACGATTTCAGGCAAGGATAAAAAGAGTTGCTGAACACGATTGCGTTAGTGAGCGCAAAAGATTACGGAAAAAGCCGTCTTAGAGATTGTTCCCTCGACCTCTGGCGATAGCCATATGTAACTTTAAAAATGGGCCCGCTGATAGTCTGCTGTCAATCTGGTGCGAGGCATGGTCGGGAAGGTAGCCGTCATCGGCGCAGGAGTCATCGGAGGAGCCATAGTGAAGTGCCTGCAGGAGTGCGAGCACGTCGGCAGCGTGGTAGCCACACGCAGGAGCCTCGAGGGCCTCAAGCCCCTGAAGGAGCTGGGGGCCGAGGTGACCACGGACAACGTCCACGCGGCCCGTGAGGGGGAGGTCGTCTTCGTCTGCGTCAAGCCCATCGACGTTGGGGGCGTCCTCAAGGAGATCGGGGAGGCGATAAAGGGGAAGCTCGTCATATCGACGGCGGCGATAATACCCCTGAGCTTCTACGGTTCCGCCGTGCCCGGGGCGAGGTTCATAAGGACGATGCCGAACATCGCCGCCCTCGCCGGCGAGTCGTTCACCGCGTATACCTGCGGTGAGAAGGTCACCAGGGAGGACAGGGAAACGGCGAAGGTGCTCTTCGACTCCATGGGGGGCCACATGGAGGTCGAGGAGAGGTACATGGACGCCATCACCGGCCTAAGCGGCAGCGGCCCGGCCTACGTCGCCATAGTCATAGACGCCCTCATGTACGCGGGGCTCAAGGTTGGGCTGCCACGCGACCTCTCGATGTCCTCGGCCGCCCAGTCGGTCCTCGGCACGGCGAAGCTAATCCTCGACGGCACGCTGACGCCCGCCGCCATAGAGGAGATGGTCACCACCCCAGGGGGCACCACCATAGACGGCATCTACGAGATAGAGGACGGCAAGCTGAGGACGGCGCTCATGAACGCCGTCGAGGCGGCGACGAAGAAGAGCGCCAACATGAGGTACAAGTGGGAGAACTCCAAGTAGGGCATTGGAAGGGATTAAATCCCCTCAGCCATCCTCCTCTTACCCGGAGAGGAAGTTGTCCTACGATCTACTGATCAGGAATGGGATGATCATCGACGGCGCGGGCAACCCATGGTACAGGGGAGACGTCGGCGTCGTCGAGGACAGGATCGCCGCAATCGGTAGGCTCGATGGCTCAAAGGCGCACAGGGTAATAGACGCCGAGGGGCTCACCGTGGTCCCGGGCTTCATCGACGCCCACAGCCACAGCGACGGGAACGTCCTAGCCTATAGGGAGATGGAGAGCACCATCATGCAGGGGATAACGACCGTCGTCTCGGGCCAGTGCGGCGACTCCCTGGCGCCGGTCGACCCTGATCTGAGGGAGGAGGCGCAGAAGGAGATGGACGCCTCGATGCCCCCAGGGATCGTGGTCAAGATCACCTGGACGACGTTCGACGAGTACCTCCGCGAGGAGGAGAAGGGAGGGCTCGGTGCCAACGTCGCCCACATGGTAGGACACGGCGCCGTCCGCGTGGCAGGCATGGGTTACGAGGCGAGGGACCCGACGCCTGCCGAGCTCGCGAAGATGAGGAAGCTAGTCGCGGAGGCCATGGAGGCCGGCGCCTACGGCCTCAGCTCGGGCCTCATCTATCCTCCAGGCATATTCGCCAAGACGAGGGAGCTTGTCGAGCTGGCGAAGGTCGCCGCAGCTTACGGTGGCGTCTACGACAGCCACATCAGGGGGGAGGGGAAGAACCTGATGAAGTCTCTGAGGGAGGCGATCACCATCGGGGAGAAGACTGGCATCCCCGTCCAGATCAGCCACCATAAGGCCTCGAACAGGGCTGTCTGGGGCAGGAGCGTCGATACGCTCAGGCTCTTCGAGGAGGCTCGTGCGAGGGGCGTCGACATCACCGTGGACCAGTACCCCTACACCGCGGGGGCGACGAGCCTGAGGACCCTGCTTCCGCCCTGGGTCCACGACGGAGGCGTCGAGAGGCTCCTGGAGAGGCTCAGGGACCCCAAGCTACGCGACAAGATGAGGGGGAACATAGAGAAGGGGCTACCTGGCTGGGAGAACTTCGCAGGCGAGGTCGGCTGGGAGAATGTCCGCATAAGCTCGATCAGGTCGGAGAAGAACAAGCGCCTCGAGGGGAAGAACATAGTCGAGGTTAGGGAGGCGATGGGGGAGAGGGATGAGTGGACGGCCCTATGGAAACTGCTGCTCGAGGAGGAGGGGACGCCTGGCATGATCATCTTCAGCATGGACGAGGGCGACGTCAGGCGGATTATGCAGAGCCCCCTCCAGATGGTCGGCACGGACTCGGGGAGCACTGCGACGACAGGCCCGTTCAGGAGGGGGAAGCCGCATCCGCGCACATTCGGCACCTACCCGCGCATCCTGGGGAGGTACGTGAGGGAGGAGGGTGTGCTGCGCATCGAGGAGGCGATAAGGAAGATGACGAGCTTCCCAGCCCAGCGCTTCGGCATCCTAGACCGCGGCCTCCTACGCCCGGGCATGCACGCCGACATCAACGTCATCGATCCTGTTAAGGTCGTGGACAGGGCGACCTTCGGCGACCCCCAGCAGCTCCCGGACGGCATCCCGTACGTCATCGTCAACGGGAGAATAGCCGTAGAAGGCGGTAAATACACGGGTGCCTTGACGGGGAGGACCCTCAGGAAGAGGTAGCCCGATCCTCGACCATCTAATTTTTAATTTCTCATTTTTCGCCGCCGATGCAGATGAAAAAAGAAGAAAAAATAGTTGAAGACGGTTGATGGCGCTACTTGATATACTTCCTCATGTGCCTCGGCGTTGCGTGTGGTATCGGAAGGTCGACCATCGTCTTGAAGCCCGGCGTTGCTGAGATCACGATGGGTATCATGTTCGCCGTGATCGCTATCGTCGCGTAGTCGCCGTGGACGCATGGGCTTATCCTCTGGTTTATCGGGGGCACGCCCTTGATGGTGACGGCGTCGAACTCCTCGGGGGCTCCTATGTACGCCTTGAAGTCGAGGGTGATCAGCCTCTTACCGCCCACGATGCCGTAGGCGAACTGCTTCGTCCCCGCGTTGAAGCCCTTCGGCACCTTGAACGCGTCGCTGGCCGCATCCTTCTGGAGCACCACCGGCTCGACGGGGTCGACCCTGATCTCGTCAAGCTCCCAGCCCAGGCTGTCAGCGATCATCTTTATGCTCTGCTCGAGCCCCACGTGGCCCGTGATCTCGTGCTTCTCGATCTTCCTCCTGAACTCGTCCAGGCTCAGCCCCGCGCCTATCTTCTGCTGGAATGGCACCCTCCTCGTCGCCGCGTTCATCTGCCTTGCGACGTATATCTCGTCCACCTTCTGGCAGACCGAGGTGAGGAATGTGGGCAGGGCGTCCATGAGGAAGCCGGGGTTGATGCCTGTTCCCAGGATGGCGGCCTTGTTCCTCTTAGCCAGCTTATCCAGCTTCGCTGCGTAGTCAGCCCCCTCCTTCGTCGCGTATGGGTAGCTCAGCTCCTCGCATGTCGAGACGACGTCGACGCCGTGCTTGAGTATCTGCTCGAACTGTGAATACGTCTGCCTGAGGTAGCTCATCGTGGTGTGCGCGACGATGTCCGGCTTCGCGTCTTCGAGGACGCCGTCGGCGTCATTCGATATCTCGACGCCGAGCCTCTTGGAGCCGAGGACCTCGCCCAGGTCCCTGCCCACGATCTTGGGGTTGATGTCGACGGCGCCGACTATCTCGACCCCCTCCTTCTCAAGCAGGTGGGTTGCCAGCTTCTGGCCTATGACGCCGATGCCGTATGATACGACCTTGAC
>CAZYUK010000092.1:0-6119 GCA_964650675.1 uncultured Candidatus Bathyarchaeia archaeon | reverse complement strand
CGCACGTGTCGATCAGGGGCATCGTTATTCCCGCCCTCTCAGCCTCGGGGAGGAGACCCTTGATGGCCGTCACCCTTCCCCTCGACGTGAAGTCCTTCATGTAGTAGGCAAGCAATATGGAGCTCCTCACACCCGCGTCCTGGATGGCTTCGAGCTCCGACTGTTTGAAGTCCGGCGTCAAAGAGTTGTAGACTACTCTGCCCTGCAGTCCCGCCTGCCTGACATACCTCAACGCCTCCGACCTGATCCCCGCGTTCACACCGTCCACTAGGATCGGCAGATCGGTCTCTGATGCGATGAAGTCGAGAAGGATGGGTACCGCCACCACCGAGGAGATCACCACATCCAGCATGCAGGGGTTGCCCGTCCTGTCTGAGAACTCCTCCTGAGTCCTAAGCAGCTTCTCCGCCCCCTCCCTGTTAAACTCAGCCTTCATCTCGTCGGTGAATATCCTGTGACCGTGATAGAAGATCGACCCGATCAACAGGATGGGGCGCTTCCCGGGCACCCCCCCGACCCTCACCCCGCCTATATCAAAGGTGCGCTGGGCCACATCGGATGACACCAGCCTGCTCATGTCGGCCATCACGCTCACATCCCGTCTATTTGATACATTCAATCAGGCGACAAAATTTAAAGCGTTAGTGGCGTAGCTGATGTTGACTATTATGGGCGAAGAAATGACCTCTTATCAGAGGGTCATGCTTGCGCTTGAGGGCAAGCAGCCTGACAGGGTCCCCGTCGTGCTCTACCCGAGATACAACGCGCTGAAGTACGCTCATCATACGTTCCAGGAGGCCCTGGAAGACCCCGAGAAGTACGTGTCCGCCCAGCTCTCGGCCCAGAGGAGGTTCCAGTATGACTCCGTCCACGACTACAACATGATGGGGCCCATCGAGGAGGCGATGGGCAGGCCGGCCGGCTTCAAGCTGAAGTACGTGAGGGACGACGCGCCGATGGTCGAGGCCAGCGCCAAGATAAAGGCGAGCGTGGACCTCGGGAGGCTGAAGGTAAAGGTAGATCCACACGTGGATGGGCTGTGCCCGAGGGTCCTGTGGGTGGTGAAGCAGTTGAAGCTGAGGACCATGGAGAAGGGCGAGCCCAATGTGCCGGTCATCACCTGGGGGAGCTGCCCCTCACGGACAGCCGCGGTCCTGATGGGCTACGATCAGTGGTTCATGCTTCTCATAAGGAACCCAGAACTGGCCGTGGAGTTCATGGAGCTCTGTCTGGGGCCCTGGCTCGACATGGTCGTCTCTGAGGTTGAAGCCGGGGCAGACGTTGTGTGGGTGAACGACCCTGTGTCATCAGCCGACTGCATATCCAGAGCCCACTACGAGAAGTACACGCAGCCCTACGAGAAGAAGTTCATAGCGGCGATAAGGGATAGAACGGGCGTTCCCGTCATATTCCACCCGTGCGGCAACTGGCACGACCGCCTTGACCTCGTCGCTCAGAACGGGGCAGACGCCCTATTCCCGGGTACAATGGATTTCTCCCTGGTCTACGAGAGGACGATGGGCGTCGCCAATGTCAAGGCCCTGAACGGAGGCGTTGGCTCGGCGAGACCGAACACCGTAGACCTCAAGGGCACGACCCTGGCCGAAGACGCCACGACGCTCCTCAACGGGAGTCCGGATGAGGTTGAAAGGGAGGCGAAGAGGGCGATAAAGATAGGCACGCAGAAGGGGGCCGGCTTCCTGCTGGGTGGGAACTGCTTCCCGCCGCTGGATGTCCCTCTGATCAACCTCGACGCCATGGTCTACTCAGCCAGGAAATACGGGAGGTACCCGATATCCCTCTGAGAAATCGAGGATGATTCCGTATGTTAAATGAAGAACTGCTTCAAAGTGTATCAGAGCAAATTGTGGCCTACGACGCCGACAAACTGGTCGAATCGGTCAAGAAAGCCCTGGAGCAAGGCATCCCATCATACGAGATAGTCCTGGCCATGTCGAGGGGCATGCAGGTGGTGGGGCAGAAGTTCGAGGACAAGGAGTACTTCCTGCCCGACCTGCTGATGGCCGCGGATGCCATGAAGACCGCCATGGACGTTCTCGGGCCACACATCGCCACAGCCAAGGTAGCCTCCGCAGGTAGGGTCCTGATAGGCACCGTGGAGGGGGACATACACGACATCGGGAAGAACATCGTCGTCATCTTCCTGAAGTCTGCCGGTTTCGAGGTGTTCGATCTGGGCACAGATGTCCCGGTGGCGAGGTTCATCGAGGAGGCGAGGACCGTGGATCCTGATATCCTTGGGCTGTCCGGCCTGATGTCCACGAGCATGCCTGTCATGGGGGAGGTCTTGGAGGCGCTTAAAAGGGAGGGGCTGAGGGACAGGATGAAGGTTATGCTCGGCGGAGCCCCGGTCACCGACGAGTTCGCCAGGAGGGTTGGCGCAGACGCGGCGAGCAACGAAGCCCTCTCAGGGATAAGAACCATGGAGAAGTGGATGAAAGAGAAGCCCTGAGCGGTCTAGCTAAAAAAAATGGATGATAGGCCTCCGTCTCACTTATGCGAGAGCTTCTCGAAGACGGAGACATGCTTCCCATGCGTCTTGTCGTGCTTGTCCGACTTCTTCTCCTCAGGCTTCTTCTCAGGCTTCGCCTCATCTTCACTGGCTTCATCCTTTACATCGGCCGCCCTCGAGAACCTCTCAAAGATCGACGGTCGAAGCGGCATAGTGGTGGCCTCCCCGACCGGCTTTGACTCCACCACAGATGGCTGAGGCAGGTTTCCTCCGCCTCCGAGGTCCCCGGCGGCTCCTCCAGCCGTTCCTGCCTCCTTCGGTGCCCTCTCGGGCTTGGCGTCCAGGACATTTAACGCGTCCTCTACCCTGACTGTGCCATTGGGTTTCCCGATTAAACTAGAAAAGATCTCGTGGAAATCATTGCTAGGTTGATATTTGTTACCCAGCCCCCTCTCGATTATTTGCCTTGGCTTGTATTCCGGTACATTTCTTTGGAATCTCTTATAACTTTCATGTACTGGCTCTAAGATTTCATCTGCCATGGTTCTTTTAACTTTCACTGTATCCATCTCCCTCTTCACCAAGACTTTCTAATCTAATCACATTAGTTAAATAAATTATGAATTTATAACATAGTAAGTTGATTATATTATTTCAAAACTATGTTATCAGATACGAGAGATAGAATAAATATATCTCTTATATATGAATAATTCATAATACTTTTACGTTGTACATGTTCCTTCGTTTTTTAGGAGGGAAGGAAAAGACGTTATTGAGCGAACAGAAGTACGACTCAGACCAGGAGAAGATAGAGGAAATAGCGATGGCCTCAAAGCCCCAGATCGCGGTCATCGGGCTCGGAGGCGCTGGATGCAACATAGTCTCGTGGATCAAGCAGAGGGGCATGGTCGGCGGACGGCTCCTCGCGCTGAACACCGACGCCAACCACCTTTCGATATGCAAGGCTGACAAACGAATCCTGATTGGACAGAAGACGACCCACGGCCTCGGCTGTGGAGGCTACCCTGAGAAGGGTGAGCAGGCCCTGAAGGAGAGCTTCGAGGAGATCAAGAAGGAGATAGCCGGATCAAGCATCGTCTTCATCCTCGCTGGCCTCGGAGGAGGCACTGGAACGGGAGCATCATGCGCCCTAGCAGAGATGCTGAAGGGCAGGGGGGCCCTCATAGTTGGGGTAGCAACCATCCCCTTCGCCATAGAGAGGGTCAGGATGGAAACCGCCAGGGCGGGCATAGAGCGGCTCAAGAAGGCCTGCGACACCGTCGTGACGATAGACAACAACAAGCTGGTGAAGGTAGCCGGGGACCTGCCGTTCCAGGAGGCCCTAGGCGTCGCGAACGAGCTGGTCGGCGTCTTCGTCAAGGACATCACTGAGACGATCACCACGGCCAGCCTCATCAACCTCGACTACATGGACCTACGCGCCGTCATGGAGAAGAGGGGTGTAGCCGCCATAGGCGCCGGCTGGGGCCAGGGTGAGGACAGGGTAGAGAAGGCTGTCAAGATCGCCCTAGAGGGGCAGCTGCTGGACATAAACGACGTCACCAAGGCTTACGGTGTGCTGATACACGTCTCGGGTGGGGAGGATCTGACGCTGGAGGAGGTCTACCGGTCAGGAGAGATCGTCACCAGAGCCATCTCGCCGAAGTCAAAGATCGTCTGGGGAGCCAAGGTCAACCCTGAGATGCAGGGGAGCGCACACGTCTTCGTCTGCCTGACGGGCGTAGAGAGCGCTTTCCTCAGCGAAAACCAGAAAAAGAAGATGTTCAAGTTCTTTTAAATATCTATTCTCATTTTTTCTGCCAATTTACCGATGGAAGCCCAGTTTAGGCTGATAGAAGCTTCTCAAGCCTGATAATGGCAGGAATGAAGACGCAGCCGCTTCTCCTCCTGCACTCGTTCTCCTCGGACCGATAATTGCACTCCTTGCAGAGAGCAGCCCCTTCCCTCATAGACCCATATCTCCTTCGGAACGGCTAGCTTGAATATCCCAGCTTCTCCTTTAAAAGAAAATTGAAGCCAGATATCAGAAGGGATCTATGAAGCGACTGACCATAACATACCTCAGAAACCATCCTTCATCGAGGCGAAGGGGTCTCCTTCGGCATTCTCAATGCTTAAAATACGCCTCGTCCACTATTCTCTGGAGATCGTCATGTCCGAGAAGGCTTCGATCCTGAAGGATTACGCAGAGTACATCTACGGCACCCTCGACAAGACCGTCGAGGGGCTCACCGAGAAGGAGATGATGTGGAAACCCACAGAGCAGTCGAACAACATCGAGTGGATACTAAACCACCTTGCCAGGCTTAGCAACGTCTCCCTCCCGAGGATAATCAGAGGCGACCCCAACTACACGCCGAAGGGCTGGCCGCAGGACTACAAGGACCAGCACTACCCGATGGGGAAGATGGTAAAGGACATCCAGGCGGGGAAGAAGGCTGTCCTCGACGGAATAGGGAGGCTGACGAACGCTCAGCTCGAGGAGGAGATACCCCTCTGGGGCGGCAAGCAGAAGAGGAAGACCGGCCTATTCGCCTACCTTGGCGAGCTGATCCATCACAGGGGCCAGATAGCGTACATCAGGGGCACAGCGAAGAGGCTCAAGGAGAAGGACCCCAAGTTCTTAGCCTAATCCCTCTAAACGACCGACCTGCAACCTCTTTTTCCAGCCTTTTTTCAATTTGAATGAACTAAGACACTCGAACAGACAGCTCGCATTGCACCGACAGAGGATTTCTCATTTCTATAATCAGCACGCATACTCTAACTTCACTGGGGAAGTTGTTTGAAGAATATGTAAAAACTTGAATTAAAATTCTCTAAAAACAATGATTGGCAAGTGGGATTATGGCTTGATCAGAAGCCATTTCCGCCCCCGCCGTAGCTCTCCCTATCAAGGTATTTTCATATCTTCTCAACCGGGCTAGTTTGTGAGCGAATGGTATTCATGAGATTAAGAAGCTGTAGGCATTTTACCAACTTCGTTTTCCGGCTTCTGAACTTCAATGAGCCAAACGACCGCTAATTATATACGCGGATTAGACGGTTGATTTACACGGAAATTCTAGGTGAAAGTGATGACGGTAAAGACCGACATGATTAAGGAATTCGCCATTATGGCCCTTGAGAGGCTCGACAACACCACGAAGGACCTGAAGCCCGAGCAGCTCGACTGGAAGAGCTGCCCCCAGGCGAACACGACCAGGTGGGTCCTCACCCACATCTCGGAGGAGCTGAACGTCTCCATGCCCAAGTTCCTCGGGACGGCGCCGCCGACGAAGTGGCCGAAGGACTACGTGGGCAACACGGGCTACAAGCTGGAGAAGATAAGGAAGGACATAGAGAGGGGGAAGAGGGGACTCAAGGCCGGCCTCAACAAGCTGACCAACGAGAAGCTTGAGGAGGAGATCAGCGGATGGGGCGGGAAGAAGCCGAGGAGGGTTTACCTGATGTCGATGGTCGGGGAGCTCTTCCACCACGAGGGACAGATAGCGGCGATACTGGGCGTCGAGAAGCGCATCAAGGGGCAGAAGTAGCCCCACCCACATTTTTATTCAACGACTCAGAGACGCTACATGCTACTGGGGGTCAGACATGAGGATCGGGATCACATGCTGTCTCT
>CAZYUK010000091.1:0-6136 GCA_964650675.1 uncultured Candidatus Bathyarchaeia archaeon | reverse complement strand
GCGAACGGCAAGATCGCCTCCGACGACGATGGGAAGCCTCTGATCGTGGACATCTTCGACGACCCGGCATTCGACCTCGCCAGGCGCGAGGCCCTCGACCTCGCCTCCCACCTCCGCAGGATGGGCGAGTTCGAGCCCGCCCGCCTTGGCCCGCAGGCGATGGAGTACACGACGCTGCCGGACGTCCTCAAGCAGCTCGAGCCCAGGTTCAAGAAGACCTGAGCTTCCCCCTTTTTAGATTGAATAACAGAGGGTAATCATACGTCGAATAGGCTACGGTTATCAACATACCTATTAACACATTCAGGATAGTTCTTGCATAATCGGAGGCGCCGGCTTGAACTACGACGAAGCCATCGAGTGGCTGTTCTCCATAAGGCGTCTGGGCGCAGAGAGGACGCTTGAGCCGATACATCGGCTCCTCAAGCCCCTGGGCAACCCCTACAAGAGCTTCAAGTCGATCCACGTCACGGGCACAAACGGGAAGGGAAGCACCTCGGCGATGATCGCCAGCATCCTAAGGGCGGCCGGCTACAAAGTAGGGCTCTTCACCTCACCCCATCTCATCGAGTTCACAGAGCGCATCGTCGTCGACGGCGAACAGATGCCGAGGGCGGAGGTCGTCAGGCTCCTGGAGAGGATCAGGCCCCTAGTCGAGGAGTTTCACAAGGGGCCTGAGCAGATCCGCCCCCTCTTCTTCGACATAGTCACCGCCCTGGCCTTCAAGTACTTCGAGGAGGTCGGCGTCGACTTCGCCGTGCTCGAGGTGGGCATGGGGGGCAGGCTGGACGCCACGAACGTTGTCCAGCCCCTTGTATCGGTCATAACCAACGTAAGCCTCGAGCACACCGAGGTCCTCGGCGGCACGGTCCTAGAGATAGCCCGTGAGAAGGGGGGCATAATCAAACCGGGAGGCGTCCTAGTCACCGCGACGCAGGACGACGAGGTCTACGCCCTCTTCAAGGAGATATGCGGTAAACTAGGTTCACGCATATTCCGCGTCGGGGAGGACATCACCTTCCAGAAGGGGGCTTCCAGCCTCGATGGGCAGAGCCTCACGATCAGGGGTCTGAAGGGGAGCTACGACCTCTTCACCCCCCTCCTCGGCGACCACCAGCTCCTCAATGCCTCCGCGGCGGTCGGAGCCGTCGAGGCCCTCAGCTTCAGCGGCGTAGACATCCCAGCCGATGCCATCGTTCGTGGGCTCAGGGAGGTGAGGTGGGCCGGCAGGCTCGAGGTCATGCAGAGGAGGCCCCTCGTCGTTCTCGACTCCGCGAAGGACGCCGAGGCGATGAAGGCGCTCAGGGAAGCGGTCAAGGGTCTCCCTCACAGGAGGCTAATAGCCGTCGTAAGCATCTCCTCGGACAAGAACATACCCCTCATGATTGGGTATCTAGCGGAAGTCGCGGATAGGTTCATAGCGACCACGCACAGCGTCATGGGGAGAGCCGCCAGGCCGAGCATCATAGTTGACGAGGTGACGAAGCATGGGAAGCCTTGCGACATCGTTGCTGGCGTAGACGAGGCCGTGGACAGGGCGATATCCCTGGCCGGCAACGGGGACATGGTCCTCGTCACTGGCTCGGTATTCCTCGTCGGGGAGGCCAGGAGGCGCTGGCTCGGGAAGCCCGTGGGAGCACAATAAATAGCGGCGGATAGCTAGTTTAGGGCATGGAGTTCACCACAAGGCCCGTGGTCATGGGCACCCACGGCATGGTCACCTCGAGCCACTACCTCGCATCAGAGGCAGGCCACCACGCCCTGAAGCGCGGCGGCAACGTCGTCGACGCCGGAGCCACGATGTGGTTCGCCCTGACGGTCACGAAGCCTGACCTCGTGGGCATAGCGGGCGAGGTCCCCATACTCCTCTACATCGCCGACGAGGAGAAGGTCTTGGCCGTCAACGGCCAGGGACCGGCGCCATCCGCGGCATCCGTAGACTGGTTCAGGTCGAAGGGATACGGGCTGATACCAGAGGATGGCTTCACGCCGGCCACCATCCCCGCCTCATTCGACGCTTGGGTCAAAGCCCTCGACGAGCACGGAACCTTCAGCCTGGAGGAGGTCATGGAGCCGGCGATGAGGCTAGCCGAGGGCTACCCGATCCAGGCGACGATGGTCAAATCGATAGAGAGATCGGCTGAGAGGTTCAGCGAGGAGTGGCCTTCCACGGCCGAGATATACCTCCCAGGAGGCAGGGTCCCCGAGGTGGGCCAGGTCTTCTCCAACCCCGACCTCGCCAGGACCCTGAGGAGGCTCGGTGAGGAGGAGCGCAGGGAGCGCAGATGGGGTCGCTCAGCCGGCCTGGACGCGGCCAGAGACTACTTCTACAGGGGCTCGGTGGCTGAGGCCATAGTCGAGTTCACGAGTTCCTTCAGGTGCAGGGATGTCGAGGGGAAGGAGGAGCATGGCCTCATTACGCTCGAGGACATGGGGGCCTACAGCGCACGCTTCGAGGAGCCCATCAGGACGAACTACCGTGGCTACGAGGTCTACAAGTGCAACACGTAGACCCAGGGCGCCGTGTTGCTCCAGCAGCTCAACCTCCTCGAGGGGTACGACCTCAGGGACATGGGCCACAACAGCCTCGACTACCTCCACACATGGATCGAGTGCGCGAAGCTCGCCTACGCTGACAGGGAGCAATACTACGGCGACCCCGACTTCGCGGAGGTCCCCCTGACCTGGCTCCTATCGAAGGGCTACGCCGAGTCGCGGAGGAAACTCATCGATCCAGACAGCGCATCGATGGAGTTGAGGCCCGGCGGCGCAGACCCGATCAGATCGGAGCCGACGAACAGGAAGGGGGTGTTCGAGGGGGATACGGTCCACCTTGAGGCGGTCGACGGCATGGGTAACATGATCTCGGCGACGCCGAGCGGCGCCTGGATAAGGACGAGCCCGGTTGTTCCGGGCCTCGGCTTCCCCATCGGGACGAGGGCTCAGCAGTTCAACCTCAGCCCGGGCCACCCCAACTGCATCGCGCCCGGCAAGAAGCCGAGGTCAACTCTCACGCCGAGCCTCGTCATAAGGGAAGGGAGACCCTATATGGTCTTCGGCACGCCCGGAGGCGATGGTCAGGACCAGTGGACGACCCAATTCTTCCTGAACCACGTCGATTTCGGCATGGACGTCCAGCTCTCCCTGGACAAGCCGACGGTCCACATAAACCACTTCCCTGGAAGCTTCTGGCCCCACAACGTATCGCCGGGGGAGGTACGCGTCGAGGGAGGCATCCCGGCGGAGGTCGCGGAGGGGCTCAGGAGGAGGGGGCACAAGGTCGTCGTGGACGATCCCTGGACCCACGGCAGGTGCCTCGCGATAAGGTTCGACCCCGAGACCGGCGTCATTTACGGCGGCGCCTCACCCAGGACGGGCGACTCCTACGCTATAGGCTGGTAGGCTACTCCACCAGCTCATCGGCGACGCGGCGGGCCTCTGCCCTTATCCGCCCCCTGATCTCCTCGCATGAGCGGAGCAGGACGGCGCTGACGGCTTTGCCCCCGTTGAGAGCCATCCTCGCCTTCAGGTAGAGATCCGACCGATCCGCCGGGTCCGCGAGGCAGCCGGCGGCGCCGATAAGCTCCATGAATCCACCTATCTTCGAGTCGTACCCGACGCTCACGACGGGGACGCCTCGCGTAGCCGCGAAGATCAGTGAATGGAGCCTCAGGCCGATCACGAGGCGCATGAGGCCGAGTGCGGCCATCATCTCACGTGGATGAACCCAATCTGCGACCACCCTCGCCCCCCGGCCACTCATCCTCCTCTGAATATCACTTATCTCGACCCTGTCGTCGTCAGGTTCCGCGACATGCATGGGCAGGAAGACGACCTGATATCCCTCCTGCAGCAATCTGTCGGCGGCGTATGCTACACCCTCTCTGATGAGGCCCATCGTTGAGGCTTCGACCTTGTCATGGTAGTGGCTCCTGTAGTCGTTGGAGAGGAGTCTCGGGCAGATCGCGACTGCTGGCTCATCGGCCTCGATGCCGGCCCTCTCAAGCAGCCTCCTCGCGGCATCCTCACGGGCAGGCTGCATGAGGAGGGCGGAGTCGCCCGTCAGGGCGACCGTGGATGTGGTGAAGGCCTGCAGCATTTTCCTCGAAGGTTCATCTCTGGCAGAGACGAGGCTCGTCCTACTCATCAACAGCCTCATGAACCTGACCCCTAGCGGTGAGGTGATCGGCTTAACGCCGACCCCGAAGCAGAATATTTTCTTATCGAGGATCATGGGTATGCCGACGTGGATGCCCCTTGAGAGGTAGCCGTAGTCGTAGAATGGCGTGCCGCCGCTTATGAGGCATCCATCGACCCCCCTGAAGGCGGGGAAGTACTCCTTCAGGCCACCGCCGACGGTGGACCACGGCCCTTTCAGCCTCATCGATCTGACGCCGCATACCCTGCTCGTGCGCGCGGGATCTGTGGAGATGGCGACAAGCTCGATTTCTGATGCCGCCTCATCGAAGACGTTCCTAAGCCCTATCAGTATCGCGTCGTCACCGATGTTCCCTGAGCCGTACCAGCCACCGAAGACGAGCAGCCTCATGGCGCCACCGCCAGCTCACCGGCGCATCAGTCCCTCGTAGGCCTCGATGTGCATGCGGACCACCCTCCCTAGCTCGTGGACCTCCTCGACGTACCTCCTGCCACCCCGCCCTTTCTCGACCCATTCGCCGGACTCGAGGAGGCGGCTGAGGGCGGCGTCGTAATCATCGTTGAAGACCCTGTAACCGAAGCGGCTCGCGAGACCGTCAGGGTCCTCTCCGCTCACTATCGGCGTCTCGTGGGCGAGGGCCTCGAGGAAGGAGACGGGAAGGGCCTCCCTGACGCTCGTATTCACGAGTGCCCAGCTCCGCTCAAGTATCCTCGACTTCTCCTCCTCGGAGACGAAGCCGGTCAACCTCAGGTTCGGTATGTTGCAGTACCGTCGCCTCAGTTCATAGTCCATCTTTGCATCGTGCGCCCTGCCCATCGCTATGAACTCGACTTCGGGGAACCGCTTGGCGAGGCGAAGGAAGATCTCGACGCGTTTCTGTGGATCCCAGCGGGCGAGGAAGCAGACTGTGGGCCTCTCCGCCTTCTTCATCCGTTGCCTTTGCACCCTGACTGGGTTCGGGAGGAGACCGGGCCTCTTTCCGAGTCTGTAGAGCCTCGTCGCCCGCCCAATGAGGAATCGAGCCTGGGAGTAGAGTGCGTCTGCTCTACGGCAGGCCGACGTCAGGACCCTGTTTTCAACAGCACACCTCGCCTGGAAGGCCGCCGTCTGTTTGTATCTCGGGTCAACCGCTCCGATCCGCCCCCACTCCCATGCATCGTATGGGTCCTGAAACGTGATCACATGCCTCCTGCCCGGCATGGCCAGCTCCGCGATGAGCGTGTTGTAGCTCTCCGCCTCGCTGTGATAAATGTCCGCATCCGCGAGCCTGTAGAACCCGACCGACCCCAGCCGGGAGAGGGCTGCTTTCAGGGGGTAGGGCTCAGCTGAATGCGGGGGGTAGCCGTAGATTGTGACGCCTTCGAGCTCCTCGACCTCCCCCTGCCCCCTTCTCCTCACCGTGACCACGGAGACATCCAGCCCCTTCCTGGCCATCTCCCGGCCGAGGGTTCTGGTCACGTAGCCGAAGCCGCCATAGACGCCCCAGGAGAAGACCTCCGGGGAGACGAAGCATATCTTCGTGTGAGACCCCCGCGACGCGTGCTATCTAAGTTTCAGAGAATTATAAATCTTTATTGGGTACCTTTTACACTATTAATCGGGGAGAAAGCCTCCGGATCACTTGAAATTATGGGTGAGATGGCAAAGACCACGGTGAGCCTCGTCATCCCAATCCACAACGAGGCCCCGAGGGTCTGGGGGAACACGGCCAAGCTCATCGAGAGGCTGAGGAGCCTCGGCGAGGACTTCGAGATAATCCTGGTCGAGAATGGCAGCGTCGACGAAACCCAAGGCATAGCCGAGGCTCTCACGGAGAGATACAGAGAGGTGAAGCTCCTCACACTCGCCGAGGCGGGGCTCGGTGAGGCCCTCAAGCTCGGCTTCCAGAGGGCGTTGGGGGAGAAGATAGTCTACTTCCCCATGGACCTCTCCGTCGAGCCCGAGTTCATATCTAACAGCCTCAGGCTACTCGACGAA
>CAZYUK010000090.1:0-6218 GCA_964650675.1 uncultured Candidatus Bathyarchaeia archaeon | reverse complement strand
GCGTCTTGAGGTTGTATATCTCCCCGAAGGTATACCCCCAGGGGCCACCGTCCCTAGTTATTTCCTTCTCGTATCTCCCGATTATCTGTCTCACCAGCTCGTTTGCGTCCTCACGACTCAATCCAGCCGCCGCGCGCCCCACCTCGGCGTGGAACCTGTTCTCGAGGGCGCTCCCAAGCATAGGCTTCACCTTGAACCTCCGCACGCCCCCGCCGCAGAAGAGGTCACGCCCAGAGGCCATGCCCGCTATGCAGAGAGCCGCGATCTCCCAGAACTGCATCTCTGTGCCCGGTCCAGCCGCCGTCAGGAAGAACCTCCCGTTGACGCCCTTATAGTTACGCGCTATCGCCTGGCCGGTGAGCTCCGTCCCCCACATCCCGGGGTTGATGCTCGATATCGGCAGGGCGCCAGGGCACCTCGTAAGGCCGTGATCGCCGTAGACGGGACCCGTCGAGTGCTGGTAGGCCATCACCGCCGCCAGGAAGTCTGCGATCGAGACGATCGCCGCGCCCTCCGGCCCGCCAGCCCAGCCACCGATTATGGCACCACCATGCGTCCCCTTGACGCAGCCATAATCAAGGGCGAAGGCCACCTTATTGAGGGCCTCATAGTCCGTCTTCAGCTCCGCCGTCAGGGAGATCATGAGCCCATCGGACCTCCTCGTCCCATTCTCCTGGTTGCACCCAGCGATGTCCGCGATCGCAGACGGGCACGCCGAGACGAAATGCAGGCCGGGCCTACCCGCCCTCCAAACCGCCTCGCGAGCCCATGCCGCCATACACCTACCCAGGTGCATGTCGAGCGGAGAACCCATCCTTATCGTCCGCCCCTCGGCTGTGTGAAGCGGCGGACCCACGTAGAGCCCGTCTATGAGCGGTTCCTGGGCTATCGAGTGGTAGAGCTTCACGAAGTTCTCCCCCTCGGGGAAGTCGCTCTCGATCACGCCGCCGATCACGATAGGGGGCTTGCCGCCCCCTATCCCCCTGCGGGTCACGAGCCTCCTCTCCGAGCCCTCGCCGATCTCGACCTCGGACCTAACCTCTCCCAGGGCCTCTTTCACCTCGGAATCTTCGAACCTGATCACCCGCCCGGAGCTCATGCAGTACACGCCGACTTCGTAGAAGAGTTCCGCCCCGGCGTCCCAGACCTCATCAGCCAGCCCGTCGTCGCTGGGCACATGAATCGCAGGATCGTACCTTATGTCATGTTCCTTCGCCAACCTCGATGCGACGTTGAATATCTTCATGTCGAAATCCCTGACGTTCGTCACATCACCCGTGTTGCACGCCCTGTCGAGGACATCCCAGAAGCTCGGAGCGGTCATTTTCCCCTCATCCTCCCCAAGATTTCAATGATGCTTGAACTCCAGGCCCAGATCCTCCAGCTCCCCCTTCCACTTCTCGTACATTTCCAGGAAATTCCTCCGAGGGGTCAGCGTGTTCAGGTCGTATATCTCGTCGAAGGTGTGGCCGGGGGGGCCGCCGTCGGAGTCTTTGGTTACCTTGTCCTCGTATCTCTTCAGCATCTCCTTGGCGAGGGAGTTGGCGAAGTCACGTTTCACCCCCGCCATCGCATGGCCGACCTCCCCCCAGAACCTGTTCTCCAGCCCGCTGCCCAGGAGGGGCCTGACCTTGAACCTCCGGACCCCCTCTGAGAGGCCCTCCCTGCCGCAGGGGATCGAGGCGCAGAGCGCCGCAGTGACCTCCTGGAGCTGCATCTCCGTGCCCGGCCCAGCGTTGGTCATGGCTACGGCCGTGTTGATTATCCTCGTGTTCCTCGAGATGGCCTGGCTGCCTATGGAGGAGCCCCAGAGGCACGGCCTTGTGACGAAGGCGCTGTAGTTCGGCGTGGAAGCCCTCAGGTAGCCGAGCGCGTTGTAAGAAGAGCCTACGCCCACCTTGTAGACCATGACAGCCATTATCGCTGAGGCGATGGAGACGATCAGGGCCCCCTCGGGCCCCCCCGCCCATCCGCCGATCATGCCGCCGTTGTATACGTGCTTGACGCACCCGTAGTCGTGGCTGAAGGTGACCTTGTTCAGGTTCTCGTAATCCGTCTTCAGTTCGGGCATGATGGTGGAGACGATTCCGTCTGTCCGCCTCAGACCGTCCGCCGGGTCTGCCGCGGCCACGTTGGCGATGGCCGGCGTGCACGCCGAGATGAAGTGCATCCCCGGCCTGCCTGCCCGCCTCACCGCCTCGCGCACCCAGGACACCATCGATCTGCCCAGGTGCGCCTCAAGCGGGGTCCCTGACCTCACCAGTCGGCCCTCCGACGTGTGTAGGGGTGGCCCCACGTAGAAGCCGTCGATGACCGGTTCCTGGGCTATCGACTGATAGAGTTTGACGAAGTTCTCGCCCTCAGGGAAGTCGCTCTCGATGACGCCGCCGCAGACTATCGATGGGGGCTTCTTGTCCTCGACGCCCCTCAGCGTCAGGGTCCTCCTCTCGGCGCCCTCGCCGATGACCGCTTCGCCTCTGACCTCCCTGAGGCCATCCCGAATCTCCGACTCTTCGAACTTGATGACTCGGCCGGAGTTCATGCAGTAGGACCCAACTTCCCTGAATAGCTCGAAGCCCGCCTCCCAAGCATCGTCGGCCAGCCCGTCGTCGCCGGACACAGGCGTCTCCGGGTCGTACCTGATGTCATGTTCCTTTGCGAGCCTGGAGGCGACGCTGAAGATCTTCATGTCGAAGTCCTTCGCCGCCGTCAGCTGGCCCGTGTTGCAGGCTCTGTCGAGGACCTCCCAGATGCTTGGGGCTGTCATCCTATCCGCTTCTCCCCGCGACGAGTTCCTTCGCGACCCTCACAGCCTCCGAGGCGTCTCGGCCGTATCCGTCCGCGCCTATCTCCTCCGCCCACCTCTCGCTGACCGGCCCGCCACCCAGAAGTATCTTGAACCTGTCACGTATGCCCGTGGCCTCGAGGGCCTCGATCAGGTCCTTCATGAAAGGCATCGTCGTCGTCATGAGCGAGGAGACCGCGATGATGTCCGCGTCCACCTCCTTCGCCTTCTCGATGAAGTCCATGCTCTTCGTGTTGCACCCCAGGTCGTGGACCTTGAACCCGTTCGCCCTGAGCATCGAGGCGACGATGCGCAGGCCGAGGTCATGTATGTCGCCCTCGACCGTCCCGATCACCACGGTTCCGCGGCTGGTGGACTTGAGCTCCTCCTTCGGCACATGCTCCTCCAGGACCTTCACGGCGGCCTCCATCGCATCCGCGCCCAGGATGAGGTGAGGAAGGTACATCTCACCGCGCTCAAATCTGTCCCCGATCTCCCTCAGACCCTTGGCGAGCCCCCCCTCGATCGCCTTAACGGGGTCGATCTTGAGGGCGACCGCCTCCTTCGCGGCGTCGACGGCAGCTGCCGAGTCGAAGTTCAGAACGGCTTCGGACATCTTTCGTAAAATTTCCTCTTCCTTTGTCAAGAAACATCCACTAGGTTTAGGGTAAATGATATGATATTTAATAATTCATAGGCTTCTCTGCAATCCACAGTTTTATCTGCCTTAAACGGTTCTTCATTCTCTCTGCGTACTGATTTAAGATCGGATACGCGCATTTATGTGGGAAGCATGTTAAGCCTCGTCGAGATCGCCGACCGGATGCGGAAAGGCCCCATGATGACCGCCAAGGAATGGGATGTCGCACTTTTCAGGAAGATGTCGGAGCTTGCGAAGGAGTTCGATCTAAAATGCCCGAGTGAGCCTTCGAACTGGATCAACACAGACGACAGCCTCGCCGACGCCGCCTGGCAGGCGGCCGTCAAGTTCGTCGTCGAGATGGGCTGCCTCTGCCTCGACCGGGAGAGGGTGGTCAAGTTCACGGAGGAGGAGGTCAGGGAGGCCATACGTTCGATGGAGAGGGAGGTGGTGATGGGCGAGGGGAAGGACGCAAGGGTGTGGAGGCAGCACAGGGTCGAGGGAACAGAGCCCCTCAACGTCGCCCCCGGCCACCACGCACCGTTCACTGAGGACCTGGCGAACACGGTCGTCCAGAACTTCGCCACGATCCCCCGGCTCGACTTCCTAGAGGGCTTCAACTTCCCCCTCATAGACGGCTACGAGATCTACGGGACTCCACTGGAGGCCTACGCCTCGAAGCGGCAGGTGACGTGGCTGAGGGAGGGGGTCAGGAAGGCTGGGAGACCCGGGGCCGCCATAGTCTATTACCCCATCAGCACAGCCGCCTCATCGTTCCTCGCGACCATCGACCCCGTCGCGGGGCTGAGGCCGACGGACGGCGTCCTCCTATCGGTGTTACCAGACGTCAAGGTGCAGTACGACCTGATGACGGCGGCCCTCGTCCTCCAGAGCCACGGCTACTTCGGCATCAGCGGCAGCTTCGGCATCGTCGGCGGCTTCGCCGGCGGCCCCGAAGGCGCCATAATCGAGGGGCTGGCAAAGACGATAATCGCGTGGATGGTCTACAGGGACAACCTCTACTACAACGGCGTCGAGCACTTCTCCCACATAAGTGGGGTCAAACGCTGCATGTTCCCCATCAGCTTCGCACGGTCAGTCGTCTACCAGGCGACCATCAGGAACAGCAACGGCATCCCGATGCAGTGGCCCATCCCCGTCTCGGAGCTCTGCACTGAGAGCCACCTCGAGGAGCTGATCCTGCGGAGCGTCGAGGCGACGGTCAACGGCGCCAACCTGTACGTCCCACGGGTCAGCAGGAGCAGGATGAACGGCGGGCAGACGCCGGCTGACGCCGAGCTGATGATTGAGGCCTCCGACGCAGCCATCAGTACCCGGGTCAAGCGGAGCGAGGTGTACCCGATGTTCAAGCCCGTCATCACGAAGCTCATGGCGAACCCCACCCCTGAGCCAGGCAAGTTGATCACGGAGTGCTACGACCTCCAGCGGCATAAGCCAAGCCCGGAGTATAAGGAACTCATTACGAGGGTCAAGAACGAGTTCAGGGACTGCGGACTCCAATGGGAGTAAACGCAGGCTTTCTCCACCGTTCCCTTAGATTGATTATAGATAGCCAACCAGAGCTAGTATACCCAAAAATCGAATTTACGAGACAATAAAAAACGTATACTAAATTATATGCATCCCTATCCCCACACCTCTCGACGAACCTTGGCCTCAACAGACTCTACCATACGACGTGAAAACGAGGAGCCCTAGGCCTGTCGCGTAGAGTCCTTCTTTTGGCTCAACTGGCGCCTCGTGTCCTCTCCCGGCTTTATCAGCTCCTTCACCAGCTCGTACAGTCTGCTGTAGATGTGGCAGTTCTTCGAGTGGAAGATGAGCTTCCCCGTGGCGTAGTCGGTGCCGGCGCGGGCGTTTATCTCGCCGACCAGTGCCTCGTTGAATATCTGTATGCCCGCGACGTTGGCCGGTAACCCCGCGTATGCGTCCCACGACCTGAAGTAGCAGGTCAGGTGCATCCTGCCGTCGACGAGCTCTGCGTCCATCACCGTCAGGCATGGGGGCTCGTGCTTCATATCGTCCAGGGTCTTGAGTATATCCTGAGGCAGCCTTATGACCATCGTCAGCTGCCTGTCGTTCGGCTCCTCCACGTACCTCTTGATGAGGAGCTCGAGCTGATCCACGGGCTCCCTGAGCCTGCTCCCGTAGGTGTAGGTCTCCCCCTCCTCCTTGACCCCTGCCCAGAGGTACTGCAGCGCGTAGGAGTTGACGTACTTCATGTCGCATGGCGCCTTATCGGCGACGAGGGGCCTGCTCTCGGGGTTGACGATCTCGATGCTGAGGTTCAGCTTCTTCGTGACCGTGATCTCCGAGCCGTAGCCGACCTTGAACTCGTCCCCGTTCCTCCATATCTCCTCCAGGGTCCTGTACCAGGCATCGGGGATGTCAAAGGCTCTGATGTAGGAATATCTCATCCTCTGCCCCTCCTAGACTCCACATCAAATAGCAGGTGAATGAGGTATATTACATCCTTGCGATCGTGAATTAATCGAAACCATGTTCATAGTGGAAGGGGTTTTGTTCACTACAACTTGACTATTCCGACATTGCCACGGATCGTCATCTTGGTCCCGTATGGCGCGGAGAGGTCCTTGATGACGCCGAGTATCTGTTCGCCGAGCTCGCCCTCTGCGATCATGGGGCGGCCCCGTTGGCTTCTGGGTTTGTCTTGGCCGAGTTCGACGGGGTAGAGCCTGAGCCCCCTGAGCCTCTCACCCTCGAACTCCATCTCGGGCACGACGCTCCTCCAGTACTTCTCGTCCTCCGTGA
>CAZYUK010000089.1:0-6293 GCA_964650675.1 uncultured Candidatus Bathyarchaeia archaeon | reverse complement strand
TTCAAGCGTCGGGACAGGATAACCGGGATGAGCGAGGTCTACCTGAAGATAAGCCGCCATGGAAGGGACACCCTCGTCGCCGTCTGCGACGCCGAGCTCCTGGGCAAGACCCTCAATGGTGGCAGGGTCCCCTTCAACGTAAGCGAGGCCTTCTACAAGGGCATCACGGGGGACGTCGAGGAGGCTCTCGAGGCGATGAGGAGGGCGACGATCTGCAACCTCGTCGGCAAGAGGATAGTCGAGGCGGCGATAAGGTCGAACATGGTGCACGAGAGGGCCGTGATCTACCTCGGAGACATCCCCCACGCTCAGATAATCAAGGTGTGACCTCGGAAACATCTTATACGCCTCCGCGGGTATTCCTCAGCGGGAAGCTTCTATGGACTATAAGATCAAGGACATGGGGTTAGCGAAGGATGGCGAGCTCCTCATCGAGTGGGCCAGGGATCATATGCCCGTCCTCGGCCTGATCAGGCGGAGGTTCGAGGAGGAGAGGCCCCTGAAGGGGGCCAGGCTCGGCGCCTGCCTTCACGCCACGAAGGAGACCGCCGTCCTGGTCAGGACGCTTGAGGCTGGAGGGGCCGAGGTCGCCCTATGCGGCTCGAACCCCCTCTCAACGCATGATTCCGTCGTCGCCGCCCTCGCGAAGACTGGAACGAGTGTCTACGCTTGGAGGGAGCAGACGACGGAAGAGTACTACTGGTGTGTGAACAAGGTAATCGACAGCGGCCCGATGCTCACTTTGGACGATGGAGCAGACCTGGTGAGCACCCTGCACACGAAGAGGGTAGAGAAGCTGAAGGGAGTGAAGGCGGGCAGCGAGGAGACGACGACCGGCGTCATAAGGCTCAGGGCCATGCACGCTGACGGCGCCCTCAGGTACCCGATGATCGCCGTTAACGACACAAACACGAAGCACATGTTCGACAACAGGTACGGCACCGGTCAGAGCACGATCGACGGCATTTTGAGGGCCTCAAGTGTTATGCTCGCGGGGAAGACCTTCGTCGTCTGCGGATACGGCTGGTGCGGCCGCGGCATAGCCCAGAGGGCGAAGGGTATGGGCAGCCACGTCATAGTCACCGAGGTTGACCCGACGAGGGCTCTGGAGGCGGTTATGGACGGGTTCCAGGTCATGCCCCTGATGGAGGCTGCTAAGGTCGGCGACATCTTCGTCTCATCCACGGGGGACATCCACGTCATCGACCTGGAACACATGAAGCTGATGAAGGACGGGGCGATGCTCGCCAACTCCGGCCACTTCAATGTCGAGATCAACATCCCAGCCCTTGAGAAGCTGTCGAAGTCGAAGAGGAGGATGCGCCCGGACCTGGACGAGTACATGCTTAAGGATGGCAGGAAGCTCTACCTCCTAGCCGAAGGGAGGCTCGTCAACCTGGCCGCCGCCGAGGGCCACCCGAGCGAGGTGATGGACATGAGCTTCGCGGACCAGGCGCTCGTCGCGGAGTGGCTGTGGAAGAGCCCGAGGCTTGAGGTCGGCGTCCACGATGTGCCTGAGGAGATCGACAGGACCGTGGCGAGGCTCAAGCTGGAGGGGCTCGGCGTAAGGATAGACGAGCTGACGGAGGAGCAGAGGAAGTACCTGAGGAGCTGGGGAGAGGGGACCGTCTAAGCCCCTCTCAGCTCATCTTCACGCCCTTCTCGGTCTCCATGAACACGCCGTGCCTGACCAGGAGGTTGATGGAGGACTCCGTCTCACCCCTCGTGAAGCCGCGCCTCGCCATCTCCCTCACGAGCCAGCCCGATGAGTACTCGAAGCCGGGAATCCTCACGGTCTTCATCAGCTGGCCGGTGCATGTCTTCAGCCTGGTCTCGTTACCGAGCACCTGACCGCTCAGGGTCTCCTCGTGGCTGGTGAGTGGGTGGGCCTCTATGCCGAGCTTCCTCTGGACGTAGCCGTGGAAGTCCCTCGTCATGGAGCCGCCGTGGAAGGTGAGAACCCTCCTCGGCCTGCATCGCCTTATGAATCCGAGCAGGCTCCTGAAGTCGGCGTGGTCGCTCAGCGCGAAGGCTCGCCTCCTGCCGCCGAATAGGACGGCCCAGCCCGATGCCAGAGCCTGGTCGAGGTTCTCGTAGGGCAGCGTCGAGCCCTTCGGGGCTATGAGGGCGCACTTGCCGCTGCTCAGCAGCTCCTCACCCTCCGCGCTCCTCCAGTCGAGGTAGTCGAGGCTGTGCCCGAACTCCCTGTAGACGCCGCTGACCTTCGTGGCGCTCTTCGCCGTCACCACGGGCAGCTTCGTCAGGGTGTTGAAGATGCGTATGATCTCCTGAGCGTTGCCTATCGAGTCGGCCTTGAAGGTCGGTATCCTGCCGGCCGGAATGGACTCCATGAGCGCCCACCTGACCATGTCGAGGGCCACCTCCCTCCGCTTGGGAAAATTGAACATCGGGGCGCCGAACGTCGTCTCGACGACCAGTAGGTCGCACTGCAATGATTCCGCGGACCTCATCGTATAGGAGTCCTCCAGGCCGATGTCGCCCGTGTATAGTACGGTGCCCTCTGGCGTGTTGACCTCGAACTGGACGCTTCCGAGGACGTGCCCCGCGTTGTGGACGTGGACCTCGATGTCGTCAAATTTGACCCTGTCTCCGAGGCTGATCCTCCTCCAGTTGTCGAGGTGCCTCCAGCCGAGGGCGTCGAGCAACCTGTAGGTCTCCTCTGTGGCGTACTTCACCCTGTCTGGGTACTTGAAGGCGGCCGCGTGGTCCGCGTGGGCGTGGCTGACGAAGACGGGGTAATCCGAGCCGTTGCCGGTCGGGTCGAGGATTACGCCTGATCCACCGTACTCGACTATTACCCCGCCACTGTGCCTGACAGTCAGAGCCACGCCTAAGCCTCAGGACCAACTCATTTCTGGAGCATCAATATCGCCTTGGCTAGGTCGCCCTCTACCTGGATGAGTGTTGCGCGAGCCTTCTCCATGCTCACGTTCGCCTGCTGCGATACGAGGAGTACGTCCTCATCGGAGACCTCGACCTGCTTCTTCTCCTCGACCTGAGCCGCCTGTGGCGCCCGCTCCGTCGTCTTTCCCCCGGCTATCTGGTACATCTTCTGCCCTTGAACATTGATCGCCGTGACCATCGGGCCGTCGATGACTATCTCCCTCGTCGGGCTCTGGAGGATGACCCTCTTCACGTCGCCGAGCTCGTCCATCTGCATGCCCATCTGCTTCATCATGCGGCGGGCCTTCCTGGAGTCTATCCTAGCCAAAAGGTGTGCACCTAGAAATAGGGTTGGGGTGGGGCTTTTAAATCCTTAATGGGACGCCGCCTTGACGGTGTTCCTCAGGAGCATCGTTATGAGCAGTGGGCCCACACCGCCTGGGACGGGGGTGATGGCGGAGGCGACCTGGTTGACGCCCTCGGTGTCTACGTCGCCGAAGACCCTCTTCCCCTCGTAGTTGTTGCCGTTGTCTATGACGACGACGCCCTTCTTCACCATGTCCGCGGTGATGGCTTGCTTCCTGTAGAGCTCAGTGACGATGATGTCCCCCTGCCTAACGATCTCGGGAAGCTTCGGGTCGTCCGCCCTGCACAGGCTGATGCTGACCCTCATGTTCATGAGCAGGGCTGCCATAGGTTTGCCGATTATGTTCGTGTAGCCCGCGATGACCCAATGCTTGCCCTCAGGGTCGACGTTGTAGCGCCTGAGGAGCTCCATTATGGCGACGATACCGGCGGGGTGGTGGCACTCCTCGCCCATAAGTATCTTGCCGAAGGTCGTCGGCCCTATGCCGTCCACATCCTTCTCCGGCGCTATAGCCTCGACGATGGCCGGCTCATTCAGCTCCTTCGGCACCGGAAGCTGGACCATGACCCCGTGGACCTTCGGGTCCGCGTTCAGCTTCCTGATGAGCTCGACGACCTCCTCGGTCGTCGTCTGCTCTAGTTGGTGTACCTGGGTGGCGACGCCTACCTCCTCCGCCCTCTTCGCCTTCATATTGACGTAGCGGGCCGAGTACTGGTCTGTTCCGACGAGGATCAGGGCGAGGGTCGGGGTCACCCCCTTCCTCTTCAGCTCCTCGACCTGCGCCTTGAGCTCCTCCGCGACCCTGGCGGAGGTCTCCCTGCCATCCAGGACGACTGCCATCTCAGCTCAGCCCCTTAATGACGCCGTTCTCGTCGATGTCCATGTCCTCGGCGGCTGGGCGGGTCGGCAGCGCGGGCATCGTGTTGATGTCGCCGCAGTATGCGACCACGAAGCCGACGCCTGTGCTCGGCTTCAGGTTCACTATCGGGAGCTTGTAACCCGCGGGCGGTAGGCCGGCGATGTTCTCGTTGTCTGTCAGGCTCAGAGGCGTCTTAGCCATGCAGATGGGGAGCTTGTCGAAGCCAAGCTTCTCTATCTTCCTCAGCGCGGACCTCGCCTCCGGTAGCATGTCGATGTCCGCGACCCCATATACCTCCTTGGCGATCTTCCTGATCTTCTCCTCGACGGGCATGTCAAGGGGATACAGAGGGTGGTAGTCGCTTGGCTTCTTCAGCTCATCGAGCACCAGGTTGGCGAGCTCCAGGCCGCCCGCTCCGCCCTTTAGGACGGTGTCGGTGAATGCGGCGGGCACCTTCTGCTTCTTGCACCAGTCGAGCACCACGTCGATCTCCGGCTGCGTGTCGCTCAGGAAGTGGTTCATGCAGACAACGACCCTGAGGCCGAACAACTTGGCGTTCTCGACCTCTCTCTCGAGGACGGGCAGGCCCTTCCTGACCGCCTCCGGGTTAGGCTGGTCGATGTCCTTGTACTTCACCCCTCCATGCCTCTTCAGCGCCTTGATGGTGGCGACTATCACGGCCATGTGGGGCTTCAGGTCGCCCACCCTTGCGGCTATGTCGCAGAACTTCTCCATCCCCAGATCGGCGCCGAAGCCAGGCTCCAGCACCACGTAGTCGACCAGCTTCAGGGCCAGCTTGGTCGAGATGAGGCTGGGGCAGCCGTGGGCGATGTTCGCGAATGGTCCGCCGTGGACTATGGCGGGGGTGTTCTCTATGGTCTGGACGAGGTTCGGCTTCACCGAGTCCTTGAGCAGGAGGGCCATCGCCCCGACGGCGTTAAGCTGCGCCGCCTTCACAGGCTCACCCTTGCTATTGTAGGCGACGGTGATCTCTCCAAGTCTCCTCTTCATGTCGTTGAAGTCGCTCGAGATGGCGTGGATCGCAGCGATCTCTGAGGCTGTGGTGATCTCGAAGCTACTCTCGTGGGGCACGCCGCCGTTCTTGCCGCCAAGTCCTATGACTATATCCCTCAGGTCTCGGCTCTCGATGTCGAGAACCCTCTTCCAGAGGATGTCGTGGAGGCTGATGTCGAGCTCGTTCCCCCTGTAGATGCTGTTCTCCATCATCGAGGTGAGGAGGTCGTGGGCGCAGGTGATGGCGTGAAGGTCGCCTGTGAAGTGAACATTGATGTCCTCCATCGGCAGCACCTGTGCATAGCCGGCGCCGCAGGCGCCACCCTTGATGCCAAAGACCGGCCCGAGTGAAGGCTGCCTCAGCACCACTATGTTCCTCTTTCCGAGCTTCCCAAGGGCTTCGGCGAGGCCAATGGCCATCGTCGTCTTCCCCTCACCGAACTTTGTCGGCGTTATCGCCGTGACGATTATGATCTTACCGTCCGGCTTATCCTTGAGTCGCTTATAGACGTCCAGGCTTATCTTGGCCTTATACTTCCCGTAAGGCTCAATATCATCGGGTGTGAGACCGAGCGTAGCCGCGATCTCTGTGATCGGTTTCAACTTAGCGCTCTGAGCAATCTCAATCTTGGTTGGGATCGCCATTTTAGTCAGACTATATTTCAAGATCTCAGATTAATACTTTATTAATGAAGCAGGCACCTTCTGATCGGGATATGTTTTGGTAAAAGTCACATTCGTTAAGATTGGCTACATAGCGACGACGACGCTGGTCGACGCCCTCCTAGACGAGAGGGGGGCCAGGAAGGACCTCACGATGAGGGTCGTCTCATCGAGCGTCAAGATGGACGACGAGGAGGCGGTCGACGTCGCCAAGATCGCCTCGACGATACCCACCGACCTATACGTGGTCGTCTCCCCCAACGCCTCTCTGCCCGGCCCAACCAAGGCGAGGGAGATGCTTAGGCAGACAGGAAAACCAATCATAGTGATCTCGGATGAGCCTTCGAGGAAGGCTTTGAAGGAGAACCCAGTTGAGGGGGTCGGCTATATCATTGTATACGCCGACTCGATGATAGGAGCTAAGCAGGCGTTCCTCGACCCAATCGAGATGGCGCTCTTCAACAGCGACGTCATCAGGGTCCTAGC
>CAZYUK010000088.1:0-6310 GCA_964650675.1 uncultured Candidatus Bathyarchaeia archaeon | reverse complement strand
GGGGCCAAGGTATTCAACCCCGAGCTTCGGACGGTCGTCTTCACAGGCGACGGCGACGGGGCGGGCATAGGCGGAAACCACCTCATCCACGCGGCGCGCAGGAACATAGACATAACCTGCATCCTCGTCAACAACATGAACTACGCCATGACCGGGGGCCAGCTGGCCCCGACGACGATGCACGGCCTCAGGACGAGCACGAGCCCCTTCGGCAACCCCGAGCAGCCGTTCGACATCGCCAAGCTCGTCGCGGGCGCGGGCGCCACCTACGTGGCGAGGTGGACGACCAACCACGTCGTCGAGCTTACCCGGAGCATCAAGGAGGGGCTTCAGCACAGGGGATTCGCCTTCATAGAGGTGATGAGCCAGTGCCCGACCCAGCAGAGGAACATCCTTGGCATCAGGGCGACGCCTCAGGAGCTCCCGTCCCGGCTCCTCGACATGTGGGCCGAGAGCACCTACATCAGGGGCAGGCCAGAGAGGGTGAGGTACCTGTACGCCGTCCCTTCCAAGGCGCCCGAGGAGGCGATGAAGGCGGCCGAGCAGGCACTCGGGCCCTCAGCGAAGCTCAGCCTCGTCGACCACCTCACGCTTGGAAGGGTCGTGAGGGTCGAGGCCGAGGAGCTGGAGCCGGTCAGGGATAGGCTGTCCAAGCTCGGCGCCATCGACAGGATCGCCGATGCACTTGAGGGGAAGATAGAGCTCGGCGTCTTCGTCAGGGAGGAGCGGCCGGAGTACACGGAGGTGCTCCGCGCCGTCGGAAGGAGGGCGAGGGGCGAGGAGTGATGCAGAGGAACATAATGATCTCGGGCACGGGCGGGCAGGGTGTCATCGCAGCGGCCGACTTCCTCGGCGAGGCGCTGTTCAAAAACGGCTACCACATCGTCTGCACCAGGAGCTACGGCGCCGAGGCCAGGGGCGGCAGCGCCCAGAGCGTAGTCATCGCCTCCGACCAGGAGATATACGACATCCAGTTCGAGAAGGCCGACGTGATGCTCGTCCTAAGCCTCCCCGCCTACAGGAAGTTCGCTTCGGTCGCCGGGGAGGGTGGCCTCGTCATAGTGGACAGCCGCGTCGTATCGCGCCTGAAGCCGGGGGAGGCTAGGAGGGACGTGGAGCAGGTCGCCGTCCCTGCGGCGGACATCGCCGAGAGGCTGGGGAACCCGATAGTCGCCAACATGGTCATGCTGGGGGCGTTCACGGCGAAGACCGGGCTCATCACGGTCGACCAGCTCCGCGCCGCGGTGAAGGCGCTGATGCGCCCCCAGTTCCACGAGATCAACCTCAAGGCCATAGAGGCCGGCGCCGCGTCAACCTGAGGGATCATGAACGAGCAGGGAATATCCGAGCAACCCCATCCCAGGCGTGGCGGCCATCGTCTTCAAGGAAGGCAGGGTACTCCTCGTCAAGAGGGGTAAGGAGCCGAACAGGGGGAGGTGGGGGCTCCCAGGCGGCGTCGTCGAGCTTGGCGAGACCGTGGAGGAGGCGATCCACCGCGAAGTCGAGGAGGAGACGGGTCTGGAGGTCAAGCCCACGAGGCTCGCAACCATCTTCGACTCCATCTACGGGGACGAGCAAGGCAAGGTGAGGTACCATTACGTCCTGTTCGAGTACCTGTGCGAGTACGTCGGCGGAGAGCTAGTCGCGGGCTCGGATGCGCCGGAGGTGAGGTGGGTTGGGCTGGACGAGCTCCAGTCTGTTGATATCCTGGGCTTCACAAGGCGCTTCGTCGAGAGGGTCGCGGTTGAGGAAGGATGGCTCCCCGAGCCCGCGTCCTCGAAGCCGTTTTAACCTCCCCGCCTCGATAACTGGGTAGGAGGATGCGCCCCTGTACAGGGTGAGCGTTGACGTAGGAGGGACCTTCACCGACCTGGTCGCGCTGGACGAGGCGACCGGGGAGATGGTCAACATCAAGGTTCCTACGACGCCGAGGAACCCTGAGGCGGGGGTGGTGGACGCCTTCAGAAGCTTCCTCGATGGCGGGAAGCCTGACTCGGTCGGCATGGTGAGCCACGCCACGACCATAGCCACGAACGCCCTGTTCGGGCAGCTCAACCTGGAGCTCCCCAAGACAGCCCTCATCACCACCAGTGGCTTCAGGGACGTCGTCGAGATAGGACGCCAGCGCCGCGCCGAGGTCTACAACCTCTTCTTCCAGCGGCCGCCGATGCTCGTTGAGAGGAGGCTCAGGTACGAGGTCGATGAGCGGACCGAGGCCTCAGGCGAGGTATCGAGGCCCCTGGACAGGGCCCAGCTCGACGCGGTCCTGGACGAGGTCGAGGCGGAGGGGGTCGAGTCCCTCGCAGTCGCCTTCCTCAACTCATACGCGAACCCCGCGAACGAGGAGGAGGCACTCAGAGCCGTGGAGGACAGGGGACTTGCGGTCCACGCGACCGCCTCAAGCAGGATATCGAACGAGTACAGGGAGTACGAGAGGTTCAGCACGGCCGTCGTCAACGCGGTCCTCATACCGATCATCCACACATACCTAACGGCCCTGACCGGCGAGATGAAGGGGCTGGGGGTCTCGGCGCCCCTCTACGTCATGCAGTCCAACGGCGGGCTTTCCACGGCGGAGAACGTCTCCCAGAAGCCTGTCACTATAGTCGAGTCTGGCCCCTCGGCGGGCGTCATAGCAGCGGCCTGGCTGGGCGAGCTGGCGGGCGAGCAGAACCTGATAAGCTTCGACATGGGGGGCACGACCGCCAAGGCGGGCACGGTCAGGGGCAGGATGCCGGAGGTCGTCCCGGAGTACGAGGTGGCCGGCCGCATCCACATGGGCCGCCTGGTCAAGGGGAGCGGCTACCCCGTCAGGTTCCCGTTCATAGACCTGGCCGAGTGCAGCGCTGGCGGAGGCACCATAGCGTGGGTCGACGAGGGCGGCGCCATGAGGGTGGGGCCGACGAGCGCAGGCGCCAGCCCGGGGCCCGCCTGCTACGACAGAGGAGGCACCGAGCCGACCATCACAGACGCGAACCTCCTGCTGGGGAGGCTCAACCCAGAGTCGCTCCTGGGAGGCGGCATGAAGATATACGCCGGCAAGGCGGAGGAGGCGTTCAAGAGGCTATCATCCAGGCTCGGCATCGACGCCTCCGAGGCCGCCGTCGGCGTCGTCAGGCTCGCCAACTCGATGATGTCAAAGATACTCAGGATAGTCTCAGTCGAGAGGGGCTACGACCCGCGTGACTTCGCGATAGTCGCCTTCGGCGGCGCGGGGCCCATGCACGTCTGCGCCCTGGCCGAGGAGCTGGGAGTCGACAAGGTGCTCGTCCCGCCTAACCCCGGCATGTTCTCGGCCCTAGGCCTCCTCACGGCTGACCTCTTCCACGACTACACGAGGGCGATGGTCTCTAGGCTGGACGAGGCCGACGTTGGGAAGGCGGAGAGGTCGTTCATCGAGATGGAGGAGGAGGGGAGGGAGACCCTCGCCTCTGAGGGCGTCCCGCCGGCCAGGATGACGTTCATCAGGCAGATGGACCTCAGGTACCTCGGCCAGGCTTACGAGCTCACAGTCGAGGTGCCGAGGAGGCTGGCCGGCGGACTGGGCTCGATGGCGGCGAGCTTCCACTCAAGGCACATGGAGGTCTACGGCTACGCCGCCAAGGACGAGCCCGTCGAGCTCGTCAGCCTGAGGGTGAGGGCCGTGGGCCCCATACCGAAGCCGAGGCTCCGTGAGCACCGGAGAGGCGCCAAGCCCCAGCCTTCGTCCAGACGCGGAGTCTACTTCGAGGGGCCAAGGGAGTGGATCGATACGCCGATCTACATCAGGGAGCAGGCGCGCTGGAGTAAACCTATCGAGGGGCCCGCCGTAGTCGAGCAGTACGACGCCACGACCGTCGTCTACCCCGGCTGGGAGGCGTCGATGGATGACATCGGCGACCTGATCCTGAGGAGGCTGAAGGAATGAAGCCCGACGCTACCACCATCGAAGTCATCAAGGGGGCACTCATCTACGCCGCCGAGGAGATGGGGATAGCGCTCAGGAAGTCGGCGTACAGCCCCAACATCAAGGAGAGGATGGACCACAGTTGCGCCCTCTTCGACGACAGGAGGCGCCTCATAGCACAGGCTGAGCACATACCCGTCCACCTGGGCTCTATGGCCTTCGCCGTCAGGGAGGGCCTGGGCCACTATGCGGGCAGCCTCGGGCCCGGCGACATGATACTCCTCAACGACCCCTACCTGAGCGGAACCCACCTCCCAGACCTCACCCTGATCGCTCCCATCTATGGCGAAGGTGAGCTCGTGGGCTACGCCGCCAACAAGGCCCACCACACCGACGTGGGCGGCAAGGCACCGGGTAGCATAGCGGGAGACTCCACAGAGCTCTATCAGGAGGGCCTCATCATCCCGCCGGTCAAGTTCGTCAAGGCCGGCGAGGTAGACCCTGAGCTCTCATGGCTGATCAGGAGCAACGTGAGGACGCCCGAGGTCCAGATGGGCGACCTCAGGGCTCAGATAGCGGCGAACAACACGGGCATCAGGCGGATGCTCGAGCTGGTGTCCGACTACGGCGTTGGCACGGTGCACGAGGCCATGGAGGCTATCATGGACTACTCAGAGAGGAGGATGAGGGCCGCCATCGCCGCGATGCCAGGAGGCGTCTACACGGCCAGGGACTGCATGGAGGATGTCTCAGGCGTCGACCTCGCCGAGATCGCCGTCGCAGTCACCATCGAGGGCGACAACATAGCCTTCGACTACTCAGGCACATGTCCGCAGGTCGATGCTCCGGTCAACGCCCCCCTCGGCGTGACCATAGCGGGGATCTACTACACCTTAATCTCGGCCACGGACCCGACGATCCCGGTGAACGACGGTTGCTTCCGCCCTGTCACCCTCAGGATACCCGTGGGCTGCATGATGAACCCTAGGAGGCCGGCCCCTGTCGCAGGCGGCAACGTCGAGACGAGCCAGAGGAATGTCGATGTCCTGATGAGGGCGTTCAGCCAGATAATCCCGGGCAGGATACCGGCAGCCGGCCAGGGCACCATGAATAACGTCAGCGTCGGCGGCGCTAGAAGGGACGGCAGTCCCTGGGCCTTCTACGAGACGATAGGCGGGGGCAGCGGGGGGAGGCCGGCGTCGGACGGAGTCGACGGCGTACACGTCAACATGACCAACACCATGAACACGCCAATCGAGGCGCTTGAGGCCTACCTCCCGATGAGGTTCGAAGCCTACATGCTGCGGACCGACAGCGGCGGCCCGGGAGAGTTCAGGGGCGGCTGCGGCATAGAGCGGAGTTGGAGGCTCACCAGCCAGAAGGCAACCCTCTCCGTCCTCGCCGAGAGGACCAAGATACCGCCCTGGGGTCTGTTCGGCGGCAAGCCAGGCGCGCTCGGCGAGTACACGATCCGCAGGAAGAACGGCAGGGAGGAGAGGCTGCCCTCGAAATGCACGGTGTCGATCTATGAGGGGGACGAGTTGGTTGTCCTGACGCCGGGCGGCGGGGGCTACGGCGATCCCCTCAGGCGCGACCCCGAGAGGGTGCTGCATGATTTCCTGAACGGGTTCGTCTCCGTCGAGGCCGCCAAAAGGGACTACGGCGTGGCAATCGACGAGGGGACCGATAAGATGGACATGGGGAAGACGAGGAAGCTTCGTTCTAGGCGCTGAAGAACCCCCTCAGCGAGGATAGGAGGAGCGCTGCCCCCAGGCTGAAGGCCGCGGAGAAGTAGAAGACCCACTCCAGCGGGGCAACGGAGACGATGTAGCTCATAATGAACATCCCAACAGCGCCGCCCAAGCACATCATCATCCCCCACACGCCGGTCGCGGCACCCCTGTCCTTCACAGGCAGGGCGTCCATTATCAAGGCTTGGGACACGGGGAACTCCATGGTCGCGCAGAGGCCTAGCACTCCCATCCAGAGGGCAAGCATCCATGGCGCCTGGATGTTGGGTATCATCGCGAAGGCGACTACGCTAAGTAGGAGCCCCCCGATGATCGGGGTGAATCTGCCGATCTTGTCCGATAGCGTCCCCACGATGGGTAGGCAGATCGCCATGAGCAGGGCGTTCGCCGTGAGCGCTATCCCGATCGTCACCTCGTTGTAGCCGGCCTTCGCGGCGAAGAGGGGCACAAAGGTCACAAGACCCCAGTGACAGAACGAGTGGGCGAAGACAGAGAGGGTACCTATGAAGACCCGCCTCTTCGCGAGCATCCTCCTCACTGTCGAGGGGAATTCCCTCAATATCTTCGAGGCCTCGCCTGGTACTCCCGCCCGGTTCTTCTCCTCGCCGCCCTTTGTGAAAGCATAGAGGACAAGGATGCTCAGACCCGTCACCACGCTGGCGATGACATATAT
>CAZYUK010000087.1:0-6320 GCA_964650675.1 uncultured Candidatus Bathyarchaeia archaeon | reverse complement strand
GGTCATAGAGCTGGAGGCCCTGCTATCGGGCCTAGGCATCACCCGTGGGCAGCTCATCGACCTCTCCATACTCATAGGCACCGACTTCAACCGTGGGGTGAAGGGGATAGGGCCCAAGACCGCCCTTAAGTTCATCAGGGCCCACAGAAGCATCGAGGGGCTGCCCGCGGAGATCGCGGCGAAGCTCCCACCTGATGTGGATGAAATACGACGGATATATCTTGAGCCAGATGTAACGGACAATTATAGCATCGAGGAGGGCGGGCTCGACGAGGAGGGCCTGTACAGCTTCCTATGCGGCGAGCGCGGCTTCAGCAGAGAACATGTCGGAACGATGGTGAGTAGGATGAGGAGGGCGAGGATGCAGAGCAGCCTGAGCCACTGGGTGGATGGGGGAGCCCAGCTATGACGCCGACGCCGTTCATCCGCCTCGCCGAGCTCTGCATGAGCCTCGAGGCGACAGCATCCAGGAAGGAGAAGGTCCGACTCATCTCCGGCTTCCTCCGGGGCCTGGAGCCGGACGAGGTTGGCCCCGCCGTCCTCCTCGTCGTCGGCCAGGTCTTCCCCGAGTTCGACCCGCGCACACTGGAGGTAGGCTGGTCGACGATGAAGAGGGTGCTCGAGAAAGGAAAGCAGACGACCCTGCTCAGGGACCGGCTCACCATACGGCGCGTCCACTCTACCCTCGGCGAGATCGCGGAGGCGTCCGGCGCGAGGTCGAGGAAGCTGAAGGAGAGGCTGCTGGTCGGCCTCATAAGCGACGCCGACAGGGGGGAGGTGGAGGTCCTCGTGAGGATAATCTTCGGCGAGATGAGGATAGGGGTCAACGAGGGGGTGATGCTCGAGGCGCTCGCCGACGCCTCGGCGGCGCCCCTCGCCCTCGTCAGGAGGGCGCTCATGCTCACCGGGAACCTAGGCGAGGTCGCCCTCATAGCGGTCACCCAGGGGGAGAGGGGGCTCCGCGGGGTCAAGCCAGAGCTCTTCGTGCCTCTGAAGCCGATGCTCGCAGAGACGGCGGAGGACGCGGAGGAGGCTCTCAGGGAGCATGGCGGCAGGACCGTATTCGAGTACAAGTTCGACGGCGCCCGGGTGCAGATTCACCGCCTCGGCGACGAGGTCAGGGTCTACAGCCGCCGCCTCACCGAAGTGACGGAGAGCGTGCCCGACATCGTCAACGTCGTCCTCAGGTTTCTTCCCAGGGTGGGCCTCATCGTCGAGGGGGAGATAACCGCCGTGGGCCCCGGGGGGAAGCCCCTCCCCTTCCAGGACCTGATGCGCCGCTTCACCAGGGTCAACGAGGTCGAGGAGGAGGCCAGGCGGATACCCCTCAGGCTCCACCTCTTCGACGTCCTCTACCTCGACGGCACCCTACTCATCGACGAGCCGTACGAGACTAGGTGGTCGATTCTGAGCAAGATGGCGCCGAGTGAGCTCCTCGCCGAGCGCACCGTAACGAACAGCCCGGAAGAGGCCGAAGCATTCCTGAGGACAGCTATGAGTGCCGGCCACGAGGGGCTGATGGCGAAGAGGCTGGACAGCTCCTACTCGCCCGGCGCCCGAGGGAAGGACTGGCTCAAGCTCAAGCCAACCGAGACACTCGACCTCGTCATAGCCGCCGCAGACTGGGGGACGGGAAGGAGGAAGGACTGGCTGAGCAACTACCACCTCGCCGCCAGGGACGGCGAAGAGTGGAAGGTCGTCGGGAAGACCTTCAAGGGGCTCACGGACGAGGAGTTCAGGTGGATGACGAAACGGCTGCAGGCGATCAAGGTCTCGGAGGCAGAGTACACGGTCACTGTCCGCCCCGAGGTCGTTGTCGAGGTCGCCTTCAACGAGGTGCAGCGGAGCCCCCATTACCGCTCAGGCTTCGCATTGAGATTCGCGCGGATCACGCGAATCAGGGACGACAAGGGGTCTGAGGACGCCGACACCCTCCAGAAGGTTAGGGAGCTCTACAAGAAGCAGTTCACGTTCAAGGACCAGTTATAGGGGATCAAAAAGTAAGTGTACCCAACGCTACTGTGACAGCCTCGCCTGTCATGAAGACCCGATCCTCGGACAGTTCCAGGAGCAGCTCGCCTCCCCTCTCGGAGGCTTGGTAGGCCCGGAAGATGTTCTTCCCGAGGACCTTCGCCCAGTACGGGGCGAGGACGGTGTGGGCGGAGCCTGTGACGGGGTCCTCGTCGACGCCCATCCATGGCGCGAAGTACCGTGAGACGAAGTCATACGGGTTAGCCCCCTGGGCTGTGACTATCACTCCTCTCCAGCCGAGGGGGTTCTCCGCCTCGAGGAGGTCGCTGAACCTCGGCTTCAACCGTCTGACCTCCTCCTCGTTCCCGAGGCGAACGAGCAGCTTCTGGTTCGTATGGGAGTACTGGAAATCCACGCATTTAGTGACACCTAGGCCCCTCAGGATAGCCCCTATCGGTTCGACCTCCTCAGGATCGTTTCTTGGAAAATCGAGCCTGACGCCATCTTTCACCCTCTCTGCGCAGAGGACGCCGCTGAGGGTCTCGAAGGTCAGCCGCCTCCTCCTGACTCCACGGTGCCTGAAGAGGACATGAGCCGTGGCGAGGGTTGCGTGTCCGCAGAGGGGAACCTCCCTCTTCGGGGTAAACCACCTAAGCCTGTATGAACCCGGTTCCTCGGCGGCCTCAACAAAGGCGGTCTCCGAGAGGTTCATCTCTTTCGCAATTGACTGATAGACGTCGTCCTTGAGGTCGCACCGCATGAGGCAGACGGCTGCCGGGTTGCCCCTGAAGGGCTTAGAGGTGAAGGCGTCGACCTGGTAGAACGGGACTTTTATCAAATCTCACTCCACTGTATCGCCTATAACTGATTCCAAGGAATATAGGGGTGTGGAGAAAAATTGAGGATAAAATGATTAGAACTGTTTGAGCGGCGGCTTCAGGTCGAGGGGTATCGGCGGCTTTTACTTCCTGCCGGCGAGCCTCTTCTTGAACTCGCATCTATTTAGGGGAGGTGTGAACACACGCTTGGGGTGAGAAGGTCTACAAGAAACAGTTCACTGCAAAGGACAGAGTTGATTTTTAAATCGTCGTATCATGGATTTGGTAATGATTCCGGTACGCTGACAGTTCTGCGCGCCATATCTATGTCCTGCTGAAGCCTTAGCCCTGCTGCTAATAATTTTATGTAAGATTCATCAATCATCCCGACGTGGGGATTAGCCCCTAAAACAATATTCGAAGGCAGATATTTATTGATCTCAATTAGGTCGTCCCTAATTTTCGTCAGCGATATGATCCAACCTTCCCCAACTGTAAAATTCAAGTAGGGATAATCTTGATGCCCAGGCTTATCAAAGACGTCATAAACAAATTTAACCCAAGGAATAAGTGACCAGTTCGACCTGCGACCAGTGGGTCAAGTGATCAGTATCCAGAGATTTGATTAATCTGGACTCGCTTGAAATCCTATATATGTCATCGACGAGTGTGTACCATAGATGAAAGTTAATCCTACTTTCCCTCATTGTCGTATCTATTATCCCTATCGATTCGTTGAGTAATGCATTGATGATTAAGATGCTTTCACCTATCAAATTTGTTTTCTCTTGGCTACGTTTTTGTGAGGCATAAGCCCAGTATACGTTCGAGATAACTAATATGAATATTATAACTAGCGTAACATAGGCGACATTGATACTGAAGCCTAAGATAGAGAATTTCCTAGGCTCGGTTTTTGAGACCGGCTCCTCGACCTGCCTAATCAGCGTCAGGGCCGAGACCCCAAGCTCCGATACGCGGTACCTCCCATCCTTATTCTTAGCGATCAACCCATCCAAGCTGTCAAGGTAGTAGTTGAGGAACCCGGTTTCAACATCGAGCTTCCTCTGAAGCTCGGTGTAGGTGCTGGGGCCCTCTCCGAGTATCCTCAGGATCTTCCTCCTTGCCGGATGTTTCAGAGAAGAAAAAATCAGAGAATAGGTGTCCTCTTCGAAAGCCATTGTTACGACCTGAAAAAAATACGCTTAATTGCCGGAAAAGGTTTCTTGAAAAGAAATTTTTTCATAGCCTTAAGTGAAGGGGCGTAAATATGCAGTGTTTTTGGAAAGATTTCTTTTCAAAAATAGCTAAATCTTGTGTCGTACACGGTTTCTACGAGGTGATTTCGAGAATGAGTGGTTTGAAACCCATGATAATGGCACTGATGATACTACCCATATTACTTGCGCCTGCCGTCCTCTTGAAAGGGGGGACCGAGTCCCCTCCTTTGGAACCTCACACCATAACAGGACACGTAGAATATGTTAATCCGACGTTCATCGAGCACAGTGAATGCCGACTCGTTGATCAGGGAGTATTGATCGAATACGTCGACTTTGGTGGAAGCCTTGAAGGCAGTCCTGCAGGGGAGCCACCCCTCACAATTTACGCAAGCAAGTTAGGCCCTTACCAGCCCTCCGAGATGGTCATTGAGATGAAGACGCTCTTACCGGTCGGCCATCCGCTAACTATCACCATAATTATCGATGGAAAATCCACCTGGACCTACGCCTTTGAACCAGAGCCATGTTCAGAATACGTGATAGCGGAGTCGCCGATCTTAAACTGTAATGGAGGCACGGTCTATGTTTCTATACAAAACGACAACGACGCAGCGGTGACATATACGGCACGGATAACACTAATATACTGTTAAACTAGCCCCTCTTCTTTTTTCCATCCGATTCGGGGAAATGTTATCAAACTAGATTAAAAAGGAGTTGTAGTAAAGCCAAACTGGCTTCTCAGATTTACGCAACTTGCATGGAGGTCCCTGTGAAGAAAAAAAATAGAAAAATAAAATCCGTTAATGAACGCTGAAATAGCAAAAAGAAAAGGTTAGAACTGTTTGAGCGGCGGCTTGAGGTCCAGTGGTATCGGCGGTTTGTACTTCCTGCCGGCGAGCCTCTCCTTGAACTCCTTCTTCACGCCTTTAAGGAGCTTCGGCTTCGTCATCAGGTCGAGCCCCGCGCCCGCCATTGTCTTCGTGGCGAAGATGAGCCCCTTGTGGCCGATGCTCATGCCTCCCTGGGCGGCGAACTGCCAGCTGTGACCCGGCGTGCCGAGCATGCATGTGACGGTGCTGAACTCCTTCGTTGGGGTCACCCAGCTCACGTCGGCGACGTCCGTGCTGCCCGCGCCGACCTCGCCAGCCTGGTAGTCGTCGAGGATGCGCTCGTCGAAGAGCGTGTCTAGGAGCTTCTCCCAGCCCGGCCTCTTCGACTTCCTGAGCCCCTCCTTCTTCTGCATCGGGTCGATGCTCTTGTTCATCTCCTTCGCGAACTTGATCTCCTCCTGGTCGTGGATCGGCGCCCCGACCTCGCGCATGTTGGAGACGATGATGTCGCAGAGCGGCTTGTTCGGCAGGACGTTGTAGCAGGCTGTGAGGAACTCCACCTTGTGGGTTGTGCGCGCCATCTTGTCGGCGCCGTCCGCTATCTGGAGGACCCAGTTGTAGATGTAGTCGACCTGCTCACGCTCAGGGCTTCGGACGTAGTACCAGACCCTGGCGTAGGCCGGCACCACGTTCGGCTGACCTCCGCCGTACTCTGTGACGTAGTGGACCCTGGCCTTCTCGATGATGTGCTCCCGCATGAAGTTGACGCCGTTGCTCATCAGCTCCACGGCGTCCAGGGCGCTGATCCCGTTCTCCGGGTCCCCTGCGGCGTGGGCGGTGCGGCCGTAGAAGTGGACCTTGAAGCTGTTCATGGCGTTGCTGCTGCCTGTGCCGGCCGTGTTGGAGCTGCCCGGGTGGTGGGCCAGCACCGCGTCCACGCCCTTGAAGAGGCCGTGGCGCACCATCCACACCTTCCCGACGAGGGTCTCCTCGGCGGGGCACCCGTACACCTTCACTGTGCCCTTGACCTTGTGCTCCTCCATGGCCGTCTTCAGGGCGATTCCAGCGGCCACAGCGCCCGAGCCGTATATGTTGTGTCCGCAGCCGTGGCCTGAGGCCCCCTCCTTGATGGGCTCCTTCCACGGGACAGCCTTCTGGCTGATGCCGGCGAGGGCGTCCAGCTCCCCCAGGATACCGATGGTCGGGCCCTTTCCGTTGCTCCACGACGCCACGAATGCTGTGGGCATGTCGGCGACGCCCCTGTCAAGCTTGAACCCGTGCTTCTCCGCGACATCCGAGAGGTACTTGCTGGTCTTGTACTCTAGGAGGCCAAGCTCCGCGAATCCCCAGACCGTGTCGCTCCACTCTATGATCTTCTTCTCGTTCTCGTCAACCCACTGAAAAGCGGTTTCCTTCAACTCTGATCAAGCATGAATGCAGACGACGAGGCTTTAAAACCATCCACGGCTCATAGT
>CAZYUK010000086.1:0-6329 GCA_964650675.1 uncultured Candidatus Bathyarchaeia archaeon | reverse complement strand
CCTTCGCCGAGCCAGCCTCGACGCTGAGGCTCATGACATCCTCCTCGTGGGAGTAGATGGTGTGGAGGGCCTCCGTCTTTATCCCGAGGGCCTTCGCCTCGTCGCCGGGGTACACCTCCGAGAGGAGCCTGTCCATGATGGGCGCCGCGAGGTAGCAGCTGTGCAGGAAGTGGTTGTCCCTGTGGACGCAGTTGCCTATGTCGTGGAGGTACGAGCCCAGGAGCACGACGAGCTTCGCCCCCTCGTAGTCGCACACGCCGCTCTCAACCGTCGTCGGCTCGACCCTCGAGGCGACGAGGTCCAGGATCTCGAGGGCGCTGCCCACAGCTATCTTGGCGTGTGTTGGGCCGTGGTCGTTGTAGTGGAGCCTGTTCACGACCATCATGTTCCCCATCCTGAGGTAGGACTGGACCTCGGCGTCGTTCTCCAGGAGGTCGAACATCCGCCTCACCCTGGGCTCCTCGAGGTGGCTGAAGATCAGTCGGCTTGAAACGGTGACCAAGTGCTGTGACCAGTATATGACTGAGCCATACGCCGTTAATTGTCTATCGAAGGCGTGGGTTATCCAGGGAGGCGATGTAACCGGTGGCTGGTTCAGGCGGGGATCATTGGGGCGACGAGGGCCGCCATCAGGAGGGAGACTGCTCCGGCCGCGACCGCGACCGTGGCGGCGACGGCGAGGGGTCTGGCTCCAAGCCCCGCTATGCTCCTGAGCCTGACCTTGGAGCCGACGCCGACGAAGGCCGTCGCCAGAAGGAAGGGTATCGCCCAGCCGGAGAGGGCTGCCTTGATCCATGTCCAGTCGAAGCCGGCCGCGACGAGGCCCGGGGCATAGTAGTCGAGGAGGGCGCAGATGAGCGAGTTGACGACGAAGGCGACGGCGAATAGGGGAACCACAAACTTCGTCTTCCTGCCGCCTGACACGCCGGCTAGGAGGGTGGAGAAGAGGAAGACTATGGGTCCGATCATGAATATGCGGACCGACTTGATGAGCATCGCGGGCTTGGTCACGTCTGGGCCGAGTGCCCCCGCGGCAGCTATCACCTGAGCCGTCTCGTGGATGCCGGAGCCGACCCAGACGGCGTAGACGTTGCTGTTCTGGGCGAGCCAGTCGCCGACGGCGGTGTTCAGGAAGAGGTATGGGTAGAGGAACATGGACGCGAGGCCGAAGAGGGTGATGCCGCTGACGGCGAGGCCCGTCTCCTCCTCCTTGGCGCCGATGGCTGGCGCCAGCGCCGCTATCGCGGAGGCGCCGCAGACGGCTGTGCCGACGCCTATGAGGGCGGAGAGGCGCCTGTTCAGGCCGAGCCTCCCGCCGAGCCAGAGGCTGAGGGCGAGGGAGAAGGCGATTACGGTGAGGGCGTTGACGACCCCGATGCCGACCTACCCCCAGATGAGGGCGCTCGTCACGAGGCCTAGCAGGGCGACGGCGGCCTTAAGGAGCTGGTTCGAGCAGAACGCGACGCCGGCCCTGAGCCTCTCCGGGACGCCGAGGAGGTTGACGAAGACGATGCTTATGATGAACGCCCACATCATTCCGCTGACGGGCTTGTACATTGTCCAGGCAGCTATCGATAATGCGGCGAGGGCTATGCAGAAGAGCACCCCGGGGAGGATCTGTCCCACCCTTAGTTCGGCTGCTGTTGTCCCCATACATCCTCGTCCAGCGATTGATGTTGTTCTGGGATGGGGGCGGGCTATTAACTTTTTCTGGGCCCCAATTGAATATGTCAAAAGGGCCTTCGTTACGAGCTGGACGCCTATCCTGCCGACGAGGACGGCGACCGCTAGTGCGAGCAGGGGGTCGAGGATGTTCCAGCCAGTGAATCCTGCGGCTAACCAGGGTCAAGCTGCGGCGAGCAGCCCATGGATGGGCTGGAGCACGAGGGTGATGGGACTCGCCGACGAAGACCCCGCGAACAGCCAGTCGATGAACGACGTGAGCCACGACGCCGACAGGTAGAGGAGCGCGGCCACGGCGACTACGGCTACTATGGCGACAGGCTTGGGGAAGAATCCCCCTTCGTGCCTCCGCGGAGCGATCACAGGTGCTGTCATCACGATGTAATCGCGTGGCGTCTCCTTTGAACCTTTTCGAGGCAGCCCCTCAGGGGGCGCCCCTCTTTTCGTCCAGCTCGACGACCTTGCAGCACCTCCTGTCGAGGTGGCCCATCAGGTCCACGCCCGCCCTCGCCCTCTCCTCCTCTTCCTCGAGGTACTTGTCGAAGCCCACCTGCCTCACCCTCTCATAGTTCTCCGCGACGAAGGGGTACCACTCCCTCTGGTAAACCATGTCCTTGCAGGTCATGTACGAGTCGCAGAGGAGGCAGCTCCTCAGCCCCTTCCCCTGGGCGCAGGGCCTGTTCCTGCACGGGGCGCCGTCGCCGGCTGTGCATCCACGGCACTGGGCCTGGGAGAACCACTCGAGGCCCCTCCTGAACTCGTCGAAGCTGAAGGACTTCACGGCCTCGTTCATCCAGCCGTACCTGACCGTGTCGACGAGCCTCTTCAGCTCGCCCGCCGTGAACCTCACCCTGCCGTTGCCGTTGGGGCACTGGCCGCAGTAGACGCCGCAGACCCCGTACTTCTCGTTCGTCATATCGGTATTGTTATGGGGGATTTGGTTTAAAAGGGATTCATGGCGCCTCAGATGGCTTAGGCAGGATCCCCTAAACTACAGTAGCTCGTCCACCATTCCCCTGACCATCGCCGTTTCCGACGATGATCTTGCCGAGCCTCTTGTAGAGGCGAAAGAGATTAAACAATATCGGGATATTATCATGTGCCTGAGATGAACGTGGAGGTGCCGTCGTTCGAGGAGGCCCTGACGAGTGCGGGGGCCCGGCTGAGCGGCGCGTTGAACGGCGATTGCAGCGTCATCGTCTACCATGAGCTGGAAGGAGACCTCATCGAGAAGATTGAGAGGATCGAAATGCAACGGTTCAGGCGGGAGCTCAGGTACATCCGTGAGGAGCTCTCCTCCCGCTCGCTCAAAGAAGGGTTCATCTGCCTCATGGTCTACCTCGACGGCGAGGCGGTCGCCTTCGACTTCGGCTACGACGACGCGGAGGAGGGGGCGTACTTCTCGGACACAGCCGCCACACTCATCAAGAGGAGGGGGATAGGCGCGACGCTCACCGCCCTCGAGGCCCTCTACTCCTTCGAGGCGGGGTACAGGTCCGTGAAGATGCTGACCGAAGAGGAGGACGAGTCCGGCCGCAGGCTCAGGGAGTACTGGGAGAGTCTCGGCTTCAGGGTGACCGGCGTCGACCCCTCAGCCGGCGTCGAGATGAGGCTAGACCTTGGGCAGGAGGTCGTGGTGGACCTATGCGCTAGGTATATTTTGAAGACCTGAGATGCGCGTAGGCCCTTGTCGGGAACGCTATTTTCATGTCGCTCGACTTATATCTGTGTACACATATGTATATGTGTGACTTCCAAGAACATCTCCCTGACGGAGGATGCCTACGAGCTTCTCAAGAGGATGAAGATGGGGGAGGAGAGCTTCTCGGACACTATCAGGCGCCTAGCCGGGCGTCGCCGCTTGTCGGACTGCGCGGGGCTCTGGTCCGACATACCGGAGGGGGAGATAGCGGCCCTCATGGAGGAAATATTTGATCTGAGGAGGAGGACGGGCGAGTCATTGGAGGCGAGCGTCGTTGAAGGTGGTTGACACCACCTTCCTGATCGGCCTCCTGAGGAACGACCCCGGGGCCGTCGAGAAGGCAAGGGAGCTGGACGGTGAGGGGGGCGCCGCGACCACAGCCATAAATGTCTACGAGGTCGCGTATGGGATACACAGGGCGCTGTCCAATTCAGGGCGCAGGATGAAGGACTTTGAGAGGCTGCTGTCGAACCTCGACGTTCTCCCTCTCGATCAGGGATCGGCGCTGAGGGCAGCCGGGATATCAGGATCTCTTGGTAGGAGAGGAGAAGGTATCGATCCGTTCGACTCCCTCATAGCGGGCATCGCCTTGGAGAGCGGGGCTGATGCCCTGGTGACTAAGAACATATCTCACTTTCGGAGGATCAGAGGGCTTAACATCGAGGGGCACTGAATAAGCTCAACCCCTTATTTATTTTCTTGAATAAAAGTCAGGGAAAAGCCTGCCGGATTTTATTGAGGTATTTGGTCTAGGAAGTCTGAGAGGCTCATACCATTAATTTTTAGATGGCCAACCATGCCTTGCACATCTGGTATCACGTAAAGATCCGCCAGCCCGTAGACCTTGTAGCGTTGTACTATGAAGCGTCCCTGCGGGCCGCCCTCGACGTAGTAGTCATTCGGGTCATTCTCCATGGATTTGAAGTGGTGGAGGAACAGGATGAGCTCGTCCCCGACGTTCATCGGCGGGTCCTCCCTCAGGATGAGCGTCAGGTTTCCCAGCGTACCGCCGGTCTGATGCACGTAGATGATGTCGGCTGAAACTTCTCCCTTCAAGAGGCTGATAACATTGAACGAGTAATTGGTATTGAGTAATTGACCGTGGCCGTCGAGCGTTGTTTCGAGGTACGGCTCTGCCTCGGTTATAGTCCCGTGGACTATCACGTCCACCTCGTTTGATGTGGCGAGGTCCCTTACGCTCTTGTACTTCCTCGGGTAGTCGGCCGAGCTGTATATTATGCTGGTAGTCTGTTCGCGGAAGCTCTGTTCTTGGAAGCTAATGCTGGAACTCAACGTGCTAAAGATGAGGAATAACAGCGCTGAGATCGTGGCCGCCCCGATAATCCCCGTCTTCGTCTCCTCAACCCTCCTCATCCGGCCGAAGCTGGCCGGTGTGCCGGTCGTAACCCACCTTCTGTTCTAGGCGGCATTCGGCTATACGGGCTACCCGCGCCCCCTGCAGGAGGGATAGGCGCCTATTCGCCCTTTCACCCTGCGGGTCGGCCGTCTCAACCCTTCGCCCGCGCGTCCTCGACCCTGACCGGGAGTCACAGCTGCGCGGGGAGGTTCCGTTTCTGTCCGGAGCCGACGCTCTCGCGCCGCGCCTCACGGCGCCGCAGCCCTGCACGGTGGATGGAGTTTCCTCAGGCCTCACGGCCCGGCAGCCGCCCACCGGCTCACCGACCAAGGGAGAAGAAACTTTGGAGAGGTATAAAGGCTACTCCCTGCGTAGAACCTTCCCGGGCAGCGCCCCGGTGTGCTTCGAGTCCCTCACCACGAAGGCGCCGTTTACGATGACGTGCTCTATCCCCTCCGGGTACCTCCGAGGCTCGAGCTGGTCCCCCGTGTCCGTCACCCTCTTGGGGTCGAGGATGACGATGTCCGCGTAGTATCCGGGCTTGAGGGCGCCCCTGTCCGCGAGCCTGAACTTCCTCGCTGGCGAGCCTGTCACCTTCCTGATCGCCTCCTCCAGCGTCAGGGTCTTCGTCTCCCTCACCGCCCTCCTCAGGTACCTCGGGAAGCCGCCGAAGCTGTTCTCGTTTGGCAGGCTCGGCGCGGGCCCCTTACTCTCGTAGGTCTCGTCGACGGCGAAGGTGTCGATCCCAATCATCGCCTCCGGGTGCTTGAAGAACTCCAGCTTCGACCAGTCGTCGCCCCCCTTCCGGATCGCCTTCGCCCCGGGGTCGATGATGAGCACCTGCATGAGGGCCTCCAGCTCGTCGACGCCGAGCACCCTGGCCGCCTCCGCGATCGTCTTGTCCACGAAGCGCCCGTCGCCACACTCCGCGATGGTGATCTGCTCGGCCCAGTTCGGCGTGATGTTCGGGTTGAGGCCGTAGTGCTTCCCCGCCATTATGCTCGCCTTGATCTCGTCCCTGAGGTCCGGCATCTTGAGCGCCTCGCGTAGCTGATCCAGGCTACCGGCGACCTTGAGCCAGGGGTTCAGGCTGGAGGCGAGCCACGGGTTCGTGCTTATGCCTCCAGTGTCGTGGTTGGGTATCTCGTCGAAGGTGATGTCGAGCCCCTCCGCCCTGGCGTCGTCGATGATCTTCAGAGTCGCCGCCAGGGCAGCCTCCATCACGGGCCTGTCGCCGGGGACGACGTTGTAGAGGATGCCTAGGTGGCTCACCTCGACGGGTATCTTCGCCTTCCTGCTTATGTCTATCGCCTCGAGGACCCCCTTCGTCATCACGGGGGCGGGCTCCCCCGGGCGCCGTGGCTTCCTGTGCCCGGTGCGGAGGCTGTGGCACTGGTAGACTCCGCCGTACTTGGCAGCCGCCTTGGCGCACGCGAGTATCTCCTCGAAGCTCGCGTAGATGCCCGGATCGTAGTCCCTGCCGACCGTTAGGCCCCTGCATCCCTGCTTCATAGCATCCTCGACGTGGCGGCACATCTCCCTGACCTCCCTCCTAGTCGCGTGGCGCTGGAAGTCCGGGCCCATGAC